>JAFYUG010000384.1 GCA_017558545.1 Oscillospiraceae bacterium
GATGGCGGCCTTGCAGGCTATGGTATGGAAAATTTTCTCCGTGGGATTATCCAAATGACCCTTGCTAAGGGCGGAGACTATCTCCTCCAGCAGCGCAATCTCGCTGCCCTCGGTGTCGGCGGGCACAGCGCGGATAATCATCTCCCTTGCGCCGTAGCTCTCCACCTCAAAGCCGCATTTCTCGATAATCTCCCCGTATTTTTCCAGCGTTTCCATACTCTCGGGGTCGGGACGCCATGTGACGGGGATGAGAAGGCTTTGGCTCATGGCCTGCTGCTGGCGGTTGAGGCGGTCAAAAATCATGCGCTCGTGGGCGGCGTGCTTATCAATAAGCAGCAGCTTGCCCTCGGTTTCCACGATGATATAGGTGTTCAGCGCCTCGCCTATGAGGCGGAAGGAGGGGAGAGCAGGGGCAAGGGGAGTGGAGGGGGCGGGCGATTCGTGAATCGCCCCTACGGGTGCAGGCGGCGCGGATTTTATGACAGGGATGTCCACCTTGGGGACTATGTGGCTCTGTTTGAATTCAGGTGCAGGGGAGCGGAGGGTGAAGCTCTCGGATTTTGGCACTTCGGGGAAGAGGCTCTCCGTTATGGCGCTTACATTGGCCTTGACGGGAGCTTTGGGAGCACTGCGAAGGCTACCTCCGGAGGGGCTGAGCTTGGTTTTAAACTCCTCGGCGCTCATTTTTTGGTAGAAATCCGCCTTGGGTGTGGCTTTGGAGGCGGGCGATTCGTGAATCGCCCCTACGGGTGCGGATGAGTGAGCGACGGCGGCGGGAATAGTAGCGCCGAGGCTCTTTTTGGTGCCCGAGGAAAGGCTGATTTCCGCGGTTTTGGCCTTGTCCGTGGCGGTGAGGGTGCTGAGGACGGCGTAGTAAACGCAGTCGAAAACCTTTTTCTCCTCGCTGAACTTAACCTCGCTCTTGGTGGGGTGGACATTCACATCCACCTTGCCGAAGCCCAGAGTGATATAGAGCACGCAGGCGGGGAAACGACCCACCAGCATATTGTTTTTGTAAGCCTGCTCCACCGCCGCCTGAATGGTGAGGGAGCGGAAGGGGCGGCCATTGATGAAGAAATACTGCATGGCGCGGTTGCCGCGGCAGGCGTGGGGAGCGGAAATGAAGCCGTTTACCTCAACTCCGTCCTCCTCACGGGAGCAGGAGAGCATATTCATGGCGTTTTCGCGGCCAAGCAGGGAGTAAACGGCGCTCTTGGTCTGTCCGTCGCCGGGGGTGAAGAACCCCTCCTCACCGTCGCGAATCATGCGAAAGCTGATTTCAGGGTGGCCAAGGGCGCAGCGCAGCGCAGCAGCCACGCAGGCGGAGGTCTCCGCTCTGTCGCTTTTCATGAATTTCAGACGGGCGGGGGTGTTGTAGAAGAGGTCGCGGACACTCATGGTGGTGCCTACGGGGCAGCCCACGGGGCCCATTTCCTCAATATCTCCTGCGGAGAGGGTCACGCGGACGCCTTCGGCGTCTTGCTTGCGGCGGGTGCGAAGCTCTATGCGTGAAACGGAGGATATGGCTGCCAAAGCTTCGCCGCGGAAACCGAGAGTTGCAATGGACTCCAAGCCCCGCTCATCATGTAGCTTGCTGGTGGCATGGCGCAAAAAGGCCACGCCGGCATCGTCGGCGCTCATGCCGCAGCCATCGTCGGTGACGCTGATGAGGCTTCTGCCGCCGCCGGAAATTTCAATTGTGATGTTTCGTGCACCGGCGTCAACGGCGTTTTCGCAAAGCTCCTTGATGACGCTGGCAGGGCGCTCCACCACCTCGCCTGCGGCAATCAAATCCGCCACATGGGGGGAGAGTATATTAATAACTGACATGGGCATAGTCCTCCATTTTCAGATATAAATCCAACATACATTATACTATATATAGATTGAAAAAACCAGAGGGAAATGTTATAATACGATGTTGCCAATTCAAAACCTTCCCCTGGGGGAAGGTGGCCGGCCATAAGGCCGGACGGATGAGGGACGCAATTGCAAAAGGTATAAGATATTTTTCCCTCATCAGTCTCGCATACGCTCGACAGCTTCCCCCAGGGGAAGCTCTAAATGGTATATTTATTCAAAGGAATTATTCATTTATGTCTTACCAGAGAATTGAAATTGAAAAAGAGCAGATTGACCGGCAGATTGCCATTTGCGCCCATCTCCGCAACCGCTTCATATCTCAGGGCCGCAAGAATATGCTGGCCTTTGTGGACACCTACGGCTGTCAGCAGAACGAAAGCGACTCCGAGCGCATTCGCGGCTATCTCCGGGAGATGGGCTGCGGCTTCACCTCTGACGAGGCCGAGGCGGATATAATCGTCATCAACACCTGCGCCGTCCGCGAACACGCGGAAATGCGCATTTTGGGCAATGTGGGCGCTCTGAACCACACCAAGAAGGCCAAGCCCGACCAAATCATCTGCATCTGCGGCTGCATGGTGCAGCAGGAGCATATGTCCGACAAGGTGAAGCACTCCTACCCCATAGTGTCCCTTTGCTTCGGCCCTCACGAGCTTTGGCGCTTCCCAGAGCTTTTGGAGCGCTATCTTGTCCGCAAAAAGCGCGTTTTCGCCACCGCTCCCCATGATGGCTGCGTAACCGAGGGCGAGCCCCGTGTGCGCGACCGCGGCGTGAAGGCATGGATAAGCATTATGTATGGCTGCAACAACTTCTGCTCC
>JAFYUG010000385.1 GCA_017558545.1 Oscillospiraceae bacterium
AAGCTGAAGTATCTGGCTGATAACGATTTCGGCGACCTGCAGGGCGATGCTCTGAAAGCCGCCATTTCCGAGCGCATCAAGGCCAAGGACGGCGCAAGCCTCGTGGGCAACATGGTTTCCGAAGGCACCACTCCCAGAAACCTCACCGACCTCATCGGCTCTCTCTGCGACCTTACCTCCGGCTCCGGCGATAAGGGCACTCCCGTAATCTTCATTCAGGGTTACTTCGATAACTACACCAACGACTAATTGAATGATTTTCAAAAACGCGGCGAATAAAGGCGGACTCACATAGGGATTTATACGCTCCAAAGTGTATCTTTTCCAGCAATACTTCATAAAAAAGTCATGGCAGGCGACAGCCTTGCCATGACTTTTTTCTTTGTCTTGCAGAAAAATATATTACTTTGGAGTGCATTGCAGTTTTGAATAGGAGATTTTTTCTTGCAGCAATACCGCCTCTTGCAGAAATACTTTGTGTATTTCAAGAGAGGCGGTGGCGGCTGCGGGGAAAAAGATTTATTCAAAACCGTACAAATCCCTATGTGAGGCCGCCTAAGCCGCGTTTTTTATAGCAAATTTACGCGCCTTCAATTGAAATAGCAGCATGAATTTGTTATACTTAATTGTTAAATCTATTTGAAAACGGAGCAATGCCAATGAAAACTCAGGAATGCGCAGCAAAGCTGAAAAAAGAGATAGCTAAAATATTTGTGGGCAAAACTCAGCAGGTGGAGCTTATCACCATGAGCGTTTTTGCAGGCGGCCATGTGCTGCTGGATGACTTGCCCGGAAGCGGCAAAACCACCCTTATCAAAACCATGAGCCGCGCCCTTGGCTGCGACTTCAAACGCATACAGTTCACTCCCGACCTTCTGCCCTCCGACATTATAGGCATGACCATTTATGACCGTCAGAGCGGAGCTTTCAAGCAGGTGAAAGGCCCTGTTTTCACCAATATTCTGCTGGCCGATGAAATTAACCGCGCCATCCCCAGAACTCAGGCCGCCCTTCTGGAGGCCATGGAGGAGCAACAGGTTACCATTGATAATGATACCATAGCCCTGGATCAGCCCTTCTTCGTCATGGCAACCCAGAACCCCGTTGAGCGCGAGAGCACCTTCCAGCTTCCCGCCGCTCAGATGGATAGATTCTTCGTCCGCCTCTCCCTTGGCTTCCCCGATAGAGAGGAAGAGGCCAAAATGCTCAGCGAGCTTGGCGACACCATAGACTTCTCCGTTGTGGAAACCGTGTCCTCTCCTGCGGAGCTTATGGAGATTCGCAAGGAAATTCAGAACGTATTTGTCAGCGACAATATCAAGGAATATATTGTTGACCTTGTCCACCGCTCCCGCGAGCATAAGCTGCTTAAGTCCGGTGCATCTCCCCGCGCATCCCGCAGCCTTTATCAGGGCGGCAAGAGCTACGCCGCAATTCAGGGCAGGGACTATGTGACCCCCGAGGATATCGCTGCCATCTTTGTGCCCATCATGGGCCACCGCGTAAGCCTCAGCAACGAGGCAAGATATATGAAAAAGACCGAGGCCATGATTTTGGCCTCCATACTTGAGGAGACCCCCGTGCCTCCCGGAAAGGCAAAGATGTTCGATGAAAACACCGGGAAGTAACTTTGTATCCTGGTTCGGTCTCGGCTTTATTTTGGCCCTTATTTTGGTGTCTGCCTATTTTGAAATGGCGGCGCTGGAAAGCTTCCTCATAATAGTCTTTATCCTTTGCCTCATAGCCTTCCTTTGGGGCAAACTGTCCCTCACCAAGATGGAGCTTAAAAATCAGGGTGAAGATTGCTGCGGATTTCCCGGAGCCACCCTTGAAGCGGAGTTTTCTGTGAAAAACCGCAAGATGCTCCCTCTTATTTGGCTGGACCTTGTGCTGCCCATAGGCAAAAAAACCTGCATAGAGCAGCCGGATAAGGACGAGGAAGAGGGCGAAGGCTCAAAAAAGACCCGCTCTCTGCGCTCCACCTTCCTTTGGCTTATGCCCCACCAAACCATACGCTGGAAGCAGACGGCTTTGGCTGTGCATAGAGGCGTATGCCGCGTTGAGGAAGCAACCCTCCATTCCGGCGACGGTTTCGGCCTCAGCACCCAAACTCTTCGCCGTAAGCTTGAACAAAGCCTCCGCTTTGTGGTCTATCCCAAGCTTGTGGATGTGGATGTATCTCCCATCCTCAATAAGCTTACGGAAATGGAAAGCGCCCGAAACGGATTTTATACAGACCGAACTTTGCTTGAAACCACCCGCGATTATAGGGAAGGGGACAGCTTCAAAAACATAAACTGGCGCCTTCTCGCCCGCAAGGATGAGCTTCATGTGAATGTGTATGAAAAGCTCACCATGCGCCGCGTTTGCTTCATGCCCGACCTTATGTCCTTCACCCATGTGGAGGAGATAATAGACGGCAATGAGCGCAGGGAGGAGCGAGTTGTGGAAACGGAGAATATGGAAGAAATGTTCTCCCTCATGGCTTCCCTTATGGTGAAGCTCCATGAAAAAGGCGTGCTCTGCTCTCTTGTGGTGCCTGCCATAGGCGAAAAGAGCGAGCGCGTTATTATGCCCGAAAGCGCCGAAACTCAGATAATGGAGCTTTTGGGTGCTTTGGCGGAAATTGAGTATGACGCGGAAAGCATGAGATTGCCCCTTGAGGCCATAGATATGAACCGCCATAAGCTGGGCAGACTTTATGTCCTCTCCCGAGATGCAAAACGCAGCTGCCTCTCCGAGTGCCTTCCCGGAGTGGAGGAACTGGGCGCAATCAGCATTTTTCAGGAAAGCCCCTCCGGCGAAGACGGCGGAGACGGAAGCTATTTTTCAGAAACGGATCTTAGAATTCAATGAGAAGATTTACAGAGTTTCTAAGCGGAAGCGCAGCCGTGCTTTTTCAGGTTGCCCTAACCGGCTGGATGTTTGCTCTATCAAGGATAAATTTCGACTTTGTGGCCATGGAGCTAAACTATGTTCTCCTGTCCGCTGTGATTTTGGCGTCTTTCTACATAAACTCCATTATCATGCGCAGGGGGCTTAAAGTTCCGCTCTTCGTCCTTTTGCAGATAGTGTTTATCGCAGTTGGAATTTTCACCTTTGTTAAGACCACCTTCATCGAGCCCTATGAGCTTAGAACAATAATCATAAACTGCATAATTTATTGCCTTGGCTTCGCCGTGGCTGTATACCTCTCATGGAGTCCCACGGATCAGCATGGCATACTTCTGCGCTTCGATGCTTTGGCTATCATGACCGTTATTATCATGGTGCTGGATCATATAATGGATCTTCCCGGTGCAAAAGGCTGCCTTAGCATGTGCCTTGTAACCCTTTGCGTCACGGTTATAGCCGCCGTATCCATGCGCTCCGGCGCTCTTATGGGGCGCGGAGCCGCTGTTGAGGGCAACGGCGCCCTGGGCAGAATTTTGCTCATCATCGTGGCTGCCATCATGGGTGCCCTGGCGCTGCTGGTTATCATTTTCGCAGGCGGAGAGTTCAAAAGCTTCTCCGAATTCCTGCTTAATGTTATAACCGCCATACTTAATGCCTTAAAAACCGCATTTTTGTGGGTTTACGGACTTTTGGAGCGCTTCCTCACCTGGCTCACTCAGTTCATGGACGATACCCCCATGGAGAGCATAGGCGAAATGGCCGGCGGAGCTGTGGTGGGCGATGTGGCCATGGAAGAGGATGTATCCCTGCCTAAGTGGATTTATGCCATCCCCATCGCCATAATCGTGGGCGCGTTGGCCTATATGGTTTTCAAGCTGAGAAAATATAAGGCCGTTAAGATAAGCTCCCGCCGCCATGTGGTAACGAAGGTTCAAAGAGAAAGCGGTCTTGCGGAAGCTCTCAAGGCCTTGTGGGCAAAGATAAAGGCGGAAGTGCTTTTCAGATTTAATTGCCTGCGTTATAGACGCTCCTGCGCCGCGGTGCTGGTGTGCTGCCAGAAAAAATGCCCCGAAGAGCTTATGCGAATGGTGGGCGAAAGCGGCGAAAGCTTCATTCTGCGCCTTGGCAAAACCGTAGGCGGCGAGGGAGAAAAATATCTGGCCATTCTGGCCGAAAAGCTCCAGCAAAGCTTTTATTCTCCCCAAAAAGCCATGCTCACTAAAGAGGAATATAAAGCCATCAAAAAACTCAAATTCAAGGTGGAAAAATAAAATAATCAGACCCGATGGATGGCTCCATCGGGTCTATTCTTGTATAAAGCCAAAATGCGTGATAAAATGAGAAAAAGACAAACCTGAATTTGTTCAACAGATAGATAGAATTTGACGAGGTAAGTAAGATGATAGATATTACTGTTTGGATGCCAAACTTCTTGCAGACATTAAATAAGACTTTTGGAAAGCGTGTATGGTTTGTCGGTTTGCAGGGCAGCTATGGTCGTGGTGAAGCAACAGAAACAAGCGACATTGACATTGTTGTCATTCTGGATGAATTGTCTGCTATCGACATTCAAATTTATAATTCCATGCTGGATACCCTGCCTCATCGGGAATTGATTTGCGGCTTCCTTTCCGGCAAAAAGGAAATTATGAACTGGGAGCCATCTGACCTGTTCCAGTTTTGTCATGACACCACGCCAATCCAAGGAAGTCTTGACGAGGTATTGGCTGTTGTTGACGAAGGTGCTGTGAACAGAGCAATCAAAATCGGTGCATGCAATATACATCACGGATGTGTTCACAATATGCTCCATGAAAAGAGCGAAGATATTTTGCGGAGTCTGTTTAAATCTGCCTCCTTCGTTGTACAGGCAATTGCTTTTAAGCAAACAGGAAGCTATATCAGCCATCAGAAGGACTTGCTCCAAGTTGTATCTTCCGATGAACGAGTTATTATCGAAACGTTTATGTGCTTGAAAAATGGCGGAACGGTGGATTTCAGTTTGATGTCTGAAATATTGTTTGCTTGGTCAAAGAAATGGATTTCTGAAGTAGATTAGACAAATCCAATTTGTCTAACTGTTTTCCAACGCACCCATGCCTCCCTCTGACGAGGGAGCTGGCAAAAATCTTTGATTTTTGACGGAGGGAGAGAACTACCCCTCAATCACGCTATTCGCGTGTCAGCTCACCTGACAAGGGGAGCCTTGGGCACCGTAAGCGCCAGTTAGATAAACCTGAATTTGTCTAAGAATTTGCATCGTACCCAAGCCTCCCTTGTGTAAAGGGAGGTGGCACGGCGGCAGCCGTGACGGAGGGATGGTGCGGCAGGGGTTCGTTCTATT
>JAFYUG010000386.1 GCA_017558545.1 Oscillospiraceae bacterium
GAACTTAGCCGTATCATGCTTGCCATGAAGGGAGTTCTTGCTGAGGGTGACAAGGTGGAAAGCCTTGTCTTTGACGAAATTGATACCGGCGTTTCCGGCATAGCCGCCCAGCGCGTTGGTGAAAAGATTGGACAAATGAGCGCCAAAAAGCAGGTTATATGCATAACCCATCTGCCCCAGATTGCCGCCATGGCGGATACCCATTTCAATATCCGCAAGCAGGAGCGCGCAGGCAGAACTTATACCGATGTAACGGAGCTTGATAGAGAAGGCAGACTCCATGAGCTTGCCCGCCTCTATGGCGGCGATATGGTCACGGAGCTTACTCTCTCCTCAGCGGAAGAGCAGCTTAAAGCTGCCGACGCATATAAAGCCCAGCATCGCTAATGGAAAGGAATTTCTAAATGTTTTCTGTAAGACTTGTTAAAAAAGATGCCCGAAGCACCATTATGCAGGTGCTTGCATCCGTTATAATGTTCTCCTTGGCCTACTCTATAATTGCCGAAGTTCTATCCATGCTCTCCACCAAGATTAGCTATGGCAACTTGGACTTTGAGGCCTATTATAATGCTCTTATGTCCGGCGTTGAGCCTGAGTTGCCAGAAACCAGTCCCTATGGCAGCTATCTTACTATGGCAATTTTCATTATGATCACAATTTTGGGCGCAGGATTCATGAATGCCTGCCTGCTTGTAAGCCGCAAAAGAAAAGCGGGCATCGGAGAAATGTTTGATGTGTTTGCCATCTTTGGCCGCGTTATGGGTGTAACGCTGCTTTCATATCTTTATACCTTCCTCTGGTCTCTGCTTTTCATAATCCCCGGAATCGTGGCTTCTTACCGATATTCTATGGCTGTTTATATAGTTCTTGAGAGAAATGATGTTTCGATTTCCGATAGCATTCGCATGAGTAAGGAAATGACCATGGGCAGCAAAGCTAAGCTCTTCCTTCTGGATATGAGCTTCTTGCCTTGGACCATTGTATCCTACGCAGGTGTGTTCATTTTCCCCAACTCCATGGCTTTGATTACTGCATGGAACATAATCATTAGAGCTATTTGGCTTCCTTATCACGGCGTAAGCCACGCAAATGCTTATAATATTCTCTCCAACTGGCAGCCCGAGGCCGATGTGATTATTGAAGAAATTCAAGAATAATAAGAAAAAGTCCTTTGCGAAAGCAAAGGACTTTTTCTTATTTAAGGCCTCCCTTTTGAAGGGAGTTAGAAAGGTCACTTGAACTTTCTCAGCCTCAGCGCATTGCTTACAACGCTGACACTGCTGAGAGCCATGGCCGCGCCTGCAAACATGGGGGAGAGGAGAGGGCCGCCAAGGGCGAACACAACACCGGCGGCAAAGGGAATGCCAAGGCAGTTATAGAAAAATGCCCAGAAAAGATTCTGCTTAATATTTCTGATAACGGCCTTGCTGAGCCTTATTGCATCCACAAGGCTTGTAAGCTCTCCGCTCATGAGCACAACATCGGCGGACTCAATGGCAACATCGGTGCCGGTGCCTATGGCTATTCCAACATCGGCGGCCGCAAGGGCGGGAGCGTCATTGATGCCGTCTCCAACCATACAGACCTTTTTGCCTTCCGCTCTGATGGCTTCAACTTCCGCGGCCTTATCTCCCGGGAGAACGTTGGCGCGGCAGCTTGTTATTCCCGCCTCGGTGCATATAGCTTTGGCAGAGCCTTCGTTATCGCCGGTGAGCATAACGGAGGCTATGTCCATATCTTTAAGTGCACTGACAGCATTTGCAGAGGAAGGCTTGATGGTATCTTTTGCGGATATAAGTCCTGCGCACACTCCGTCTACGGAAACATATATGAAGGTGGCGGCCTTATCGGTGGGGGTGATGGGGCAGGAAATGCCTTTTTCATTCATAAGAGCCTTGTTTCCCGCCAAAACAGTTTTGCCGTCAATAATGGTGGAAATACCCTTTCCGGGGATGAGCAGGGAGTTTTCAGCGCTTAAAAGCTCAATATTTGCCTTTTCGGCATGGCTGATTATAGAAGACGCAATGGGGTGAATGCTGCCTATTTCGGCAGAAGCGGCATAGCGCAAAAGCTTCCTTTCGCTAAAGCCGTTGCAGGGGGAAAGCGCAGAAATTTTCAGCTTGCCTTCCGTAACTGTTCCGGTCTTATCCAATACGGCGGTGTCCACACGGCTGAGCTCCTGCAAAGCCTCTCCGCTTTTATAGAGGATATTCATTTCCGCGCCTCGTCCTGTGCCGGCCATGATTGCAGTGGGGGTGGCGAGACCAAGGGAACA
>JAFYUG010000387.1 GCA_017558545.1 Oscillospiraceae bacterium
AGGGGCGGCAATCTGCCGCCCGCGGACGAGCAATGCTCGCCCCTACGATGTGATTTCAGTTTTCCGCACCACTTGTAGGGGTCGGCGTCCCCGACGACCCGAATGGAGATACGCTCCACTCGCTTCGCTCGGTCGGTATGACAGGACTGGTGGAGGTTGTTTCACCGTAGGGAACGGTCTTGACCGTTCCGCTTGCAGGGGTTACGGATTGCCACAGCGCCTACGGCGCTTCGCAATGACTATGTTTTAGTATGCGCTAATTGTAGGGGTCGGCGTCCCCGACGACCCGAATGGAGATACGCTCCACTCGCTAACGCTCGGTCGGTATGACAGGAATGGTGGAGGTCTTACCCGTAGGGGTTACGGATTGCCACAGCGCCTACGGCGCTTCGCAATGACAAGATTAGGGTAAGATTATGCGTTTAAAGCCTTCTCCTTGAGGAGAAGGTGGCCTCGCGTTAGCGAGGTCGGATGAGGTGTCCAGATTTGCTTAATCCGAATTTAAGACACCTCATCAGTCAGCTTAAAAGCTGACAGCTCCCCCAGAGGGGGAGCCAAGTCCTCGCAATGACTATATTTTTACTCTGCACCCGTTGTAGGCTCTGGCGTCCTCTTTCAGCCCGAATGGAGATACACTCCACTCGCTAACGCTCGGTCGGTATGACAAGACGGAGCAAAGTTTCGCTTTTAAAGGCTTCTCCTCAAGGTGAAGCCTTTAATATGGAAAGAGCCTTGCGCTCGCAAGGCTCTTTTATCATCACATTAATTTCCCCACCGGCTTTGTGAGCCATGCTTCGGGGCAGGATTTTTTGATTTCCTCAAGGGCGGCGGTGGCTTTTCCCTCATCATCAAAAATGCCGAAGAGGGCGCTGCCTGTGCCGGTCATGACGCTGCCCAGCGCGCCGAGGGAGAGCATTTCACTTTTAAGCCGCGCTATATCGCCGCAGGAGCGGGGGAGCACATCTTCAAACACATTATACATGCGCCTTGCCACGGCCTCGGTATCGCCCGCCTTCAAAGCGGCCAAAATGCCCTTGGTGTCCGGGTGGAGGCGGCCTCGGCGGGCGTCAATTTTGGCGAAAAGCTCGGGAGTGCGTATGGCAAAATTAGGCTTGCAAACCAAAATGAAGCAATCCCCCAGAGAGTCCACATCCTCAACTCTGGTGCCGGTTCCCGTGGCCAGCTGAGTGCCTCCGGCCACGCAGAAGGGTATATCGCTGCCAACCTTGGCGGCTATGGTCTCAAGCTCCGTTCTGGAAAAAATGTTGCCGTGGAGAGCATTCAGACCGCGAAGCACCGCCGCGCCGTCCGATGAGCCGCCGCCCATGCCCGCGCAGGTGGGAATGCGCTTAGTAAGGCTGATTTCCACCCCCGAAACGGGCAGAGAAGCCGCCGCGTAAAAGGCCTTGGCGGCCTTCACGGCTATGTTGCCCTCGTCATTGGGCAGAAAACCCAGATTGCTGCGGCAGGTGATGGCGCCACTATCATTGAGGGCTATGTCCACATCGTCATAGAGGCTCACAGACTGCATCACCATGCTCATTTCATGGTAGCCATTGGGCAGCAGCCCCAGCACATCCAGAGAAATATTCAGTTTCGCATAGGCTTTTTCGTGAATTTCTTTCATATTCCAAACAAAATCTTCATACAGCTTTCAGCGCCGCAGGGGTAGTAAGTGCCCTTTGCGCCGTCATCTTCGCAGTAGGTGAGGCCGCAGCCGGTGTCCACGGTGGAGTCATAGAGGAGGAAGGGCACGGGGCTGCCGTCATGGCCGCGGGTGGAGGTGAGGGTCTTGTGGTCGCTAAGGAAGAGGATGCGGTAGTCCCAGCCTTTTTCGTCGAAGGCCTTTATAAGGGGAGCCATGCAGTCTTTGTCCAGATGCTCTATGGCCTGCAGCTTGCCGGGGGTATCGCCGTTATGGGTGCATTCGTCGGGAGCCTCCACGTGGAGCGCGGCGAAATCGTATTTTTCAAGGGTCTCAATAACGGCGGCCACCTTGCCTGCGTAGTTGGTTTCCAGCTCGCCGGTGGCGCCGTCTACAAATACGCGCTCAAGTCCCGTGAGGGCGGCTATGCCGTGGCAGAGGGGAACGGCGGAGATAACGCCGCCCATTTTGCCGAACTGCTGAGGGAAGGAGGGTAGCTCCACGGCTGTGCCCTCGGCCCAAAACCAAATGCCGTTGGCAGGCATTTTGCCTGCGGCTCTGCGCTCTTCGTTGAGGGGATGGTGGTTGAGCTTTTCGTGAGCCAGCTTCATAAGGTCGCGGAGGACGCTTCCGTTGCTGCCGCCCTGAGGCAGCAGAGGGCCTATGACCTCGCCAAGATGGTCATGGGGAGGGATGAGCTTCATGCCCTCGGCGCTGGCGCCGCTCTGAATGGACATGTGGCGGAAGGAGGAAGCGGGGTAGACGCTGAATCCAGCCTTCTTTGCTGCTGCGGCAAACTCAGGCTCTGCGAAAAGGGCGGTGACGATGGCGTCGGAAACATCGCCCTCTATGCTGCCGGCGGAGTGGGAGAGAATGCGCTTTTCCTCAAAGGGGATGTCCGCGTCCTCGTAGCAAACCATGTTGCAGCGGTAGGCAATGTCGCCTGCACGGAGCTTTATGCCCGTTGCGGCGGCCTCCAGAGGGGCGCGGCCTGTGTAGCAGCTGAGGGGATTGCAGCCGAAAATGGACAAAATGGCGGTGTCGCTGCCTGCGGGGAGGCCGTCGGGGCAGTTTTTCACGCTGCCGAGAGTGCCTTTTGCGGCAAGGGCGTCAATGGTGGGGGTGTTTGCGTATTGCAGGGGGGTCTTGCCGCCCAAAAAGTCAACCTTGTTATCGGCCATGCCGTCGCCTATGAAAAGCAGATATTTCATGATTTTGCCTCCTTGGTGTGCGCGGGAAACGGAAGAATGTGCGCCCACGCCGTACATTTTAGATTATTATACTACCAAGAGGGGGATTTGAAAAGGGGTAATTTAATTAATTAAATTGATACCTTTAAAGGCTCCCACCTCTGGGGGGAGCTGGCGCGCAGCGCCTGAGAGGGGGAAAGCTTGCTTGAAGGGTGTTGGGAGCGGGCGAACACAGGAGCGCCCCTACAATGGCGAGGGGAAAATTATAGTCATTGCGAGGAGCCGTAGGCGACGTGGCAATCCGTAACCCCTACAAGCGGCGCGATGTGGGCATCG
>JAFYUG010000388.1 GCA_017558545.1 Oscillospiraceae bacterium
AATGAGGCTTACCTGAGCAAAGCCCAGAGGGCTGCGCTTTTCGGTGCCTCCGAAAATAACGTCCTCCATTTTGCCGCCGCGCAGGGTTTTGCTGCGCTGCTCGCCCATAACCCAAAGCATGGCATCGGAAATATTACTCTTTCCGCTGCCGTTGGGACCAACAATGGCCGTTATATCTTTTTCAAAGCTTATTACTGTCTTATCTGCAAAAGACTTAAAGCCCTGTATTTCTATCGCTTTTAAATACAATTCTTGCACTCCTTGTTGTGGGCAAATGCTCACAAAAATACAGAATAAAGTATATTACATAATTTCTTCTTTTGCAATGCGCTGGACCATAATTTCTCCGTTTTTCACATCAAATGGACGGATTTTAAGCTCTTTTAGTTCAAATTCTGCCATAAGCGCATTGATGTTGCTTCGTTTTTGACCTGTCATCTTGGAAATGCAGGAGGGATGGACAAGCAAAACTATACTCTCCCCAGCTTTAACATCCTTCAAAAGCTCTCTGGCCTTCTTAAGATAGATGCGGCTTTGCACCATCTCCCCAAGGACAGGATGGTAAGCACCGCCAAGGGCATCTCCCCCGCTGAGTTCATCGCTGGGGTTTAATCCCATGCGTATAACCGGTATGGATGCCTTTTCAAATATAGGCAAAATTTCGCTGCATAGCTCCACGGCATCTTCGACGCTATGCTCAGTATATTTACCCTCTTCCCACATATCCGCAAGGGCAGTATCACGGATTATAACCGTTGGATAAATTCTCACGCCATTAGGTTGCAGGGCAGCTATACGGCGGGCAGAGGCAATATCCTTTTCAAAATCAGAGCCCGGAAGGCCTGTCATCATCTGCAAAATGAGATTAAATCCCGCACTTTTAATCATCTCGGCAGCTTTCTCTGTGTCTGCCGCAGTATGTCCGCGCCATGATGCCGCCAGCACACTATCGCACATGGACTGGCTGCCAAGCTCTATTGTTTTAACGCCTTTTTCTTTCAAAAAAGCGAGAATTTCTTCATTGATTGCATCCGGCCTTGTGGAAAGGCGAATGGATGAAATGCTGCCGCTTTCAAGATAGGGCGCGGCAGCATCCAAAAGGGCTCTTTGCTCTTCAATGGGAATAGCCGTAAAGGAGCCGCCATAAAAGGCCAGCTCCGCATTTTCGCATATACTGAGCGCTGCCTCTATCTCCCTTTTAACATCCTCGGGGCAGGCAGGCAAAAGGCTGCCCGAAATGCGTTTCTGATTACAGAAAACGCAATCGTGGGGGCAGCCCAAATGGGGTATGAATACAGGAATGATACTGTTTCTCATTTCTCAGTCCTTCAGTTTTTCAAGAGCCTTGGCGGCAGCATTCTGCTCCGCTTCCTTCTTGGTGCGGCCTTCGCCCTGTCCTATCATCTCTCCGTTAAGATACACAGCCGCTCCGAAAACCTTCATATGGTCAGGCCCGCTTTCGCTGAGCATTTCATAGCTGAGAGAGCATCCGGGAGTGCGCTGGACAAGCTCCTGAAGTCTTGTTTTGCTGTCACCGGTGGACACACCGCCAACTTCACCCAGCTTGGAGAGGATATGGGCGTTAACAAACTCCTCTGCAACTTCAAAGCCGCCGTCTATGTACAGCGCTGCAATAACAGCTTCAACACAGTCGGCAAGGATGCTATGGCGCTCTCTTCCGCCGGTGAGTTCTTCGCCCTTGCCAAGGCGGAGATTTTCACCAAATCCAAGCTTATAGGCAACCTCCCAAAGGCTCTGCTCACAAACAAGCTCGGCCCTCATTCTGGTCATCTTACCCTCGGGAAGCTTGGGGAAGTTTCTATAAAGGTGCATAGCCACAACCATGCCCAAAACACTGTCGCCTATGAACTCAAGGCGCTCGTTGCTCTGGCAGCGCTGCTCGTTGGCATAGGATGAATGGGTAAGAGCAGTTACAATAAGGCTGCGGTCTTTAAAGCTATAATTAAGTTTTTCCTGAAGCTCCTTCACGCTTTCTTCCCCCTTGGAAAATATTTAATCAGATGTTCTTGGCTACGAGGTCTACAAGATCGCCAACGGTGCGAATGCCCTTGAGATCTTCTTCCTTCATTTCGTCAAGATTGAACTCGCTCTCCATTGCCATGGAAAGCTCAACAACGTCAAGAGAATCGGCGTCCAGATCTTCAAGGAGGTTGGTATCCATGGTGATCTCGTCCTCATCCATACCGAACTGATCGGCTATAATAGCTCTGATTTTTTCGAATATCATGATTATCGTCCTTTCAAAAACTTATTCGCCGGAGCGAAGCTTCATATACTCGATATTGGCTTCAATTTTGCCGCTAATATCGTTTTCAACTATATTCATAGCCTGCTTTACTGCAGAGCGTATAGCTCTTGCATTGGAGCTGCCGTGAGCCTTGATAACGGGCTTGGTAATACCGAGGAAGGGAGTTCCGCCAACCTCGTTGGGGTCAAGCATGGCCTTGATGGAGCCCATATCGTTCTTTATAACAAGGGCTGAGAGCTTATTTTTAAGGCTCTTCATCATTGTGGCCTTGATGTTCTTCATAAGGAACTTGGCAGTTCCTTCAATACCCTTCATAAGGATATTGCCGGTGAAGCCATCGGTTACGATAACATCGCACTTATCGGCAAAAACATCGCCGCCTTCAATGTTGCCTACGAAGTTAATACGGCCTTCCTCGTGAGCAGCCTTGAGAAGAGCATAGGTTTCCTTGCAAAGCTCGGTGCCCTTGGTGTCCTCGCTGCCGTTATTGAGAAGTCCGACTCTGGGATTTTCCACGCCGCTGATGGCAGAGGCATAGAAAGAGCCCATGAAAGCAAACTGAAGAAGATACTCGGTGGTGCAATCAACATTTGCGCCGCAATCTATAAGCACAACGCCCTTCTTGCCGTTAGGGATTACAGGGCAGAAGCAGGCGCGGCGAATGCCGCGAATGCGCTTAACAATCAATGTTGCGCCGGTGAGCAGCGCGCCGGTGCTGCCTGCGGAAATGAAGGCATCGCCCTGACCATCTTTGAGAAGATTAAAGCCAACGGTCATGGAGCTATCCTTTTTTCTGCGGCAAGCCATGGCGGGGTCATCATGCATATCAACAACTTCAGTTGCATTCACAACGGAGATATGCTCGTTGCCTTCGCCGCCAAACTGAGCAAGGCACTCGCGCACTTTTTCTTCTATGCCTACAAGAATTATGTCAACTCCGAATTCCTTTTGGGCATCAACTGCGCCCTTGACGATTTCGGAAGGGGCGTTATCGCCGCCCATGGCGTCTATAATTATTCTCATAGTTTCTCCTCTCTGAGCCTATCTATAATTTCAAGGCTTCTCTTGCTTATCTCGGCGTTTTTATTGCGCTTGCCCTTGACGCGGTAGCCAAGGGGGGTAATTATGCCGAAGTTTATGTTCATGGGCTGGAAGTTGCCGCTTACGCTGCCGCCGGAAACATAAAGTCCCAAAGCGCCGATGGCGGTTTCCTGGGGGAAGTCAACAGGCTCTTTGCCAAGGAGGCGGTGGGCGGTTTCGATACCAACAAGCATGCCGCTGGCGCAGGATTCAACATAGCCCTCAACGCCTGTCATCTGTCCCGCAAAGGATATTCTGGGCTCGCTTTTCAGTCTGTAATAGCGATCCAGCAAAGTGGGAGAGTTGAGATAGGTGTTGCGGTGCATAACGCCGTAGCGGACAAATTCTGCGTTTTTCAGAGCGGGAATCATGGAGAAAACTCTCTTCTGCTCAGGGAAACGCAGGTGGGTCTGGAAGCCGACTATGTTGAAAATAGTGCCTTCTGCGTTATCGCGGCGAAGCTGAACAACGGCATAGTTTTCCTTGCCGTTTCGAGGGTCAATAAGGCCAACGGGCTTGAGAGGGCCAAAACGGAGGGTGTCCTCTCCCCTTCTTGCCATAACCTCAACGGGCATGCAGCCTTCGAATACGCCGCCATCATCAAAGCCGTGAACCTGAGCTTCCTCGGCATTGCAAAGCTCGTTCCAAAAAGCCAGATACTCTTCCTTGTTCATGGGGCAATTTATATAGTCGGGCGTGCCCTTATCATAGCGGGAGGCATAGAAGGCGCTATCCATATCTATGCTGTCCAGCATAACAATGGGAGCTGCTGCATCATAAAAATGCAGGTCGCTGTTGGGGCAAAGAGCGGCTATTTTCTCAGCCAAAGGGTCGCTGGTGAGAGGGCCGGAGGCAATAACAACTTCGCCCTCGGGAATCTCGGTTATTTCTTCCTCAACAAGAGTTATGTTGGGGTGATTTTTAATATGCTCGGTGACCATGCGGGCATAGCCCTCGCGGTCCACGGCCAAAGCGCCGCCGGCGGGAACTTTGTTGGCGTCGGCGCACTTCATAATAAGGCTGCCCATGCGGCGGAGCTCTTCCTTGAGAAGGCCAACGGCATTGCTAAGGTCATCGCTTCTGAAGGAGTTGGAGCAAACAAGCTCGGCAAAGTCATTGGAGACATGAGCCGGAGTCTTTTTATTAGGCTTCATCTCGCAAAGAGTTACCTTTATGCCGCGCTCAGCCAGCTGCCAGGCACATTCGCTGCCGGCAAGGCCTGCGCCTATAACCCATACTTTATGTTCCATCTATCTATTTACTCCTTGCTTGCTGCGCTTTTTCTGCCTCTCTTGGCAGGGGCCTTTTTGCTTTCGCCCTTTTTGCTTTCCTTCTTCTCCTCGGCAGGAGCTTCCTCGGAAGTTTCGGCCTTCTTGCGATAGCCTCTCTGGTCCTCGGGCAGGAATGCGGGGCATTCTTCATTTATGCAGAAGGGCTTTTTCTTGCCCTTGCCGGAAAGCTTGAAAAGAGTTTTGCCGCACTGGGGGCAGAAGTCCTTAACGGGAACGCTCCATGTCATGAAGCCGCAATCTGCGCCCTTTTCGCAGGCATAATAGGTATAACCCTTCTTGCTGGTGCGCTTGAGGATGCGGCTGCCGCACTTGGGGCATTTGCCGGGCATCTCGATAACAATGGGCTTGGTGAAGGTGCACTCGGGGAAGCCGGGGCAGGCAAGGAAGCGGCCAAAGCGGCCATTTTTAACAACCATCTGCTTGCCGCAGACATCGCAAAGCTCATCGCTGACTTCATCGGGAACTTTTACATGCTTGCCTTCAAGAGCCTTTTCGGCGCTGTCAAGGCTCTCGTCAAAGCCGCCATAGAACTCGCGGAGAACGCCCTTCCAGTTGCGGGAACCGGTTTCGATATCGTCCAGACTATCTTCCATACGGGCGGTGAACTTAAGGTCAACAATGTCCTTGAAATAATCGCACATAAGGGTGTTGACAACTTCGCCAAGAGGAGTGGGACGGAGATAACGGCCTTCCTTAACCACATACTCGCGGCTTGTGATGGTGCCGATGGTGGGAGCATAAGTGGAGGGGCGGCCAATGCCCTTCTCTTCCAAGGCTCTGATAAGGGTGGCCTCGGTATAGCGGGAGGGGGGCTGGGTGAAGCGCTGTTCACTGCCGAACTTATTGGCGCTTACCTTTTCGCCCTCGGTGAGATTAGGCAGAGGACGGCGGATATCATCGCTCTCTTCATCCTTGCTCTCCTCATATAGGGCGGTGTAGCCGGGGAACTTTATCTCGGAGTGGTTGGCTCTGAAAACATGGCCTGCGCACTCGGCATCAATAACAACATTGTCATAGACGGCGTTGGCCATCTGACTGGCGGTGAATCGACCCCAAATGAGGCGATATAGGCGATACTGGTCGCCGGTGAGATCCTTCTTAATAAGCTCGGGAGAGAGATAAATATTGGAAGGACGGATGGCTTCGTGGGCATCCTGTGCGCCTGCCTTGGTCTTGAATACGCGGGTCTTGGAGGGATAATACTGGGGGCCATAGTGCTCAATGATATAGCTCTTGGCGCTGGCGAGAGCCTCCTCGCTGATACGCAGAGAGTCGGTACGCATATATGTGATAAGACCGACGGTGCCATGGCCTTCAATATCAATACCTTCATAAAGCTGCTGGGCAATGGACATGGTACGGCGGGGAGGCATATTCAGCTTGCGGCTGGCCTCCTGCTGGAGGGTAGAGGTGGTAAAGGGAGGGGCGGGGTTGCGGGTCTTGTCGGTTCGCTTGACCTCGGTGACGCTAAAGG
>JAFYUG010000389.1 GCA_017558545.1 Oscillospiraceae bacterium
AAGCAGGCATACGCCGCCAAGGGCGACGATGTTGTGGCTCTCAACTGCGCCGCCATAGACGCAGGCGTGGCCAAGGTGAAGGAAATTGCCGTTAAAAATGAGTGGCTGGGTCTTGAAAAAGCCCCCGAGGAGGATTTTAGCAATCTCCCCGAAGCCGTCCGCAATATACTTATCCCCATCAACCGCCAGAAGGGCGATGATCTCCCCGTCAGCGCCTTTGTGGGCAGGGAAGATGGCTCCATAGAAATGGGCATGACCGCATTTGAAAAGCGCGGCATTGCCACCTATCTGCCCAAGTGGGAGGCCACCAAGTGCATCCAGTGCAATATGTGCGCCCTCGTCTGCCCCCATGCGGCCATCAGACCCTATCTTCTCAGTGCCGAAGAGACCGCAAACGCCCCCGCAGATTTTGTCACTATTCCTGCCACAGGCAAGAAGGATAGCCTCAGCTACTCCCTGCAGCTGAGCAACTTCGACTGCACCGGCTGCGGCAGCTGCGTAAACTCCTGCCCCCGGGAGGCTCTCAGCCTTGTTCCCGCCACCATGGACGCCGGGGATTTGGCTCGCTGGAACTATGGCCTCTCCCTCAGCGACAAGGGCGATGTTTATTCTCCCGCCACCATCAAGGGCAGCCAGTTCCGCCAGCCTCTGGTGGAATTCTCCGCTGCCTGCGCAGGCTGCGGCGAAACTCCCTATGCAAAGCTTTTGACCCAGCTTTTTGGCGACAGAGTTTATTGGGCAAACGGCACCGGCTGCTCTCAGGCTTGGGGCTCTCCCATGCCCGGCATACCCTACACCGTCAATAAGCGGGGCCACGGCGTTGCATGGACAAACAGCCTCTTTGAAAATAACGCAGATCTTTCCCTTGGTATGTTCCTCTCCGTGCGCCAGCAGAGAGAGGCTCAGAAGGACAAGGTTGAAGCTCTCCTCAGGGGCGAAATAGCTGAAAATGTCCGCGCAGCCGCTGCTGCATGGCTTGAAAGCTATGATAACTTCGATGCCTCCCGCGGCGCCAGCGATGAGCTTATTTCCGCCCTTGAAGCCATGGGCGGCGAGAAGGCCGAGGAAATTTTGGCAGCCAAGGACCAGCTGGCCAAAAAAACCTTCTGGATGTTCGGCGGCGACGGCTGGGCATATGATATAGGCTTTGGCGGCCTTGACCATGTTATAGCCAGCGGCGAGGATATAAACGTATTCGTTATCGACACCGAAGTTTATTCCAACACCGGCGGCCAAAGCTCCAAGGCCACGCCCATAGGCGCGGTGGCTCAGTTTGCCTCCTCCGGCAAGCGCAGCCGCAAGAAGGATTTGGGCGCAATGATGATGACCTACGGCAATGTCTATGTTGCTCAGGTTGCCATGGGCGCAGACCCCGTGCAGCTGCTGAAAGCCGTCCGCGAGGCTGAAAGCTATCCCGGCCCCTCCGTCATAGTGGCCTATACTCCCTGCGCTGCCCACGGCATACGCCTTGGCATGGGCAAAACTCAGGAGGAGATGAAGAGAGCCGTTCGCAGCGGTTATTGGAATCTCTATCGCTATGACCCCCGCAAGGCAGAGCCTCTCACCGTGGACAGCAAGGCTCCCGACATGGACTTTTTTGACTTCCTTGCAGGCGAAACCCGCTATGCTTCCCTTCGCAGATCCTTCCCCGAAAACGCGGAAACCCTCTTCGAAATGGGCAAAGAGGACGCGGAAAAGCGCTATGAGAAGTATAAAAAAATGGAAGAAAACCAGAAAAAATAATAAAAAAAGGACTTTTGCATTTTTGCAAAAGTCCTTTTTTACATCTCTTACCACCCCATGGGGAAGGCGGCAAGTCAGGCAAATTGCAGGGCGCGACGACTTATCGCGCCATCGAGGAGAGAGGTCTTAGCCCCTGTATTCCTCCTTGGCAAACTCAGTTGCCGCAAGGTAATTCCCCTCAAAGGCAATTTCGCCCTTGGCATCGGGGGAGAGGGAGAGAATGTTGAATACCTTAAAAGGCTCCTCTTCACTCACCCATTCATGGAGGGGCACAAAGTCAGCCTCGGCATTTTCAAAGCCGAAAACGGTCTTTTCCTCAAAGCCGTAAACGGGATTGGGGAGAGCGGAGAGGGCGGCGGGATTAACTATCTCAAAGCCATCCCCGTTAGGAATCAAAAGGGAAGTATAAAGCCTTGCTCCTTGGGGACTGTCCGCGGAGGCGGCAAGGATTTTCAAATCGGGATAATCGTCCATAAGACACCATGCGGTGAAGAGGGTGTAAGTTTCCGGGGCGGTGTAGCCTCGGCGGTGGAGGGAGAGGAGATAGTCTATATCCGCTTTCAGCCCCTTGTCCAAAGCACCGAAATCATAGACGAAGCTATCCAAATAGGCCACAGCCTCGGCGGCGGTGGAGATGCGCTGCTGCAAGGTGAGCTTGTCGGCATACTTCAAAGCATCGTTTTCCACGTTCTCCACTTCTGCCCAAAGGCCATCGCAATTCTCTGCCCAGACCACACTTGCGCCCATGTCCTTGTCCACATAGAGAATGTCCGCATCCTCTTTGCACTCTTCGGGCAAATACAGGATGTCAGCGCCCATAGCCCAAGGGATGCTCTTGCCCTCTGCGGCAAAAATGTGGAGAGCATAAACTCCGCTGTCGGCTATATAGGCTTTGGCCGCGGCAAGAAGGCTCTCGGCTTCATAAACTTTAACTTCCTTTTCCCCTGCCTCAATGGCGGCGGCAAGGTCAAAAACCCGGTAGATGCCATCATTTAGAACATAGCTGAAAACTCGCCCTCCGCCCATTTGGGGAGGATAGCTTCGGAAGAGGCAGCCCACTTCCTCATAATCATCGCCGAGGAGAGAGCATACTATCTTCGCGGTGGCGCCGTCGCTGCCGCAGCCGCCCCTGAGGGCGCTTTGGCTTTTCTCGCCAAGCTGCCAATAAACTCCGCCGCTTATGTATTGGTGGGGGTAGGGGGCTACGGAGTAATTATTAGAGCGCAAATATTCCAAAAGCTCTTGAGGATTGGAGATTTCATCATTGGCAGCCTTGGAAATGCTCTCCAGCAAAGTAATCTCGCTGCCCTTCATTTTGGTGTCCAGCGCCCAGGAGGAGATAAGAGCCATATCGGCGCGGGTGAAAAGGGAAGTGCTCTCATTATACTCTCCGTGGGTGAGGCCTGTTTCATCGGATAAAGTCCATGGGCTTGACCATACAAAGTCGCTCTCGGAAGAATAACCCAGCGCCCTTAGCACAAATGTGAGATACATGGCGGCGCTGACGGCGTCCTTGCCGCCGAAGGCGGTGGCGCTGATGCCCTTCACAAGGCCGAGACTATATGCGTATGCAACACTCTGCTTCGCCCAGGGGGAAACATCGGCAAAGGGCATGGATAAATCCAATCCCTCGCTTTCGGACTCTCTGCCCAATAGACGCAGCAGCATAATTGCCGCCTGCTCCCTTGTGAGGGAGGCATCAAGGCCAAAATCTATGCCGCCATCGGGCAGCGTGCCAACGCCGCTCATAAGGCCTAGGCCATTGAGCCTTTTGGCGGCCTCAAGCTTTTCGTCGGGAGCGGAAATGCTCTCCAACAGGGTGAGAGAGCTGCCCTTCATTTTGGTGTCCAGCGCCCAGGAGGAGATAAGTGCCAT
>JAFYUG010000390.1 GCA_017558545.1 Oscillospiraceae bacterium
AAGATTTCGGGATAATCGGGACTTCAAAATTGCCACCATGCGAGGAGTGGGCTATAAGGTGGTGAAGCTGTGAACGTAAGAGAACGCTATGATAAAGTCAGGCGGGAACAGCGCAACCTATTCAGCCTGCGCACTCGTCTGACTTTGTTTGTAACGGTGGAGATGCTCTTTTGCATACTGCTGGCCTATTTGCTTGATATACTCCTCAAAAATGTAATTAAGATGCAGGGAGAGATCCCGCTGGAAATTGAGCTTTTGGGCGTTTGCCTGCTTGTTGGCATTTTGGTTACCAGCCAGCTATCCAAGTTCTTTTTCAATCCCATCAAGAAACTGCGCAAAGCAATGGACAAGGTTGCGGACGGAGATTTCTCTGTTCGTCTTGAGGAGCGTTCCAGCTCCAAGGAAATCATGGAGCTTTACACCGGCTTCAATCTTATGGCTCACGAGCTGAACGCCACGGAGATTTTGCAGACAGACTTCGTGTCCAATGTTTCCCATGAGTTCAAGACCCCGATTAATGCAATCGAGGGCTATTCCACTTTGTTGCAGGAGGAAAATAACCTCACCGAAGAGCAGAAGGGATATGTTGATAAAATTCTTTTCAACACCTCGCGGCTTTCTTCCTTGGTTGGAAGCATCCTTCTTCTCTCCAAATTGGAAAACCAGCAAATTCCCACAAACCGCACCCCATACAGATTGGATGAACAAATTCGTCAGTCCCTTCTGAGCTTGGAATCGGCATGGGTATCAAAGGATATTGAATTTGATGTGGATTTGGATCGGGTGGAATATCTCGGCAACGAGACTATGATGCGCCATGTGTGGGATAATCTTATAAGCAACGCGGTCAAGTTCAGCCCCAATGGCGGACTTGTTAAAATGACGCTTAGCAAAAGGCTTAGAAAGCTTATATTCACCATTGAGGATTCCGGCCCCGGATTGACGGAGGAAGCCCAAAAGCATATTTTTGATAAGTTTTATCAGGCGGACGGCTCCCATAAGCAGGAAGGAAACGGTTTGGGGCTTTCCTTGGTAAAACGAGTTTTAGCAATAGAAAATGGCGAAATCTATGTTGAAAATAGGCCATGCGGCGGCTGCTGTTTTACAGTGACCCTGCGGACAAAATAAAATATGGTTTTTAAGGCGATGAGCGCAGTTTTAGCTGCGCTCATCGCCTTTTTTCAACAATAATTGAGGTGCATTTGAACTTTGGTTGTAAATAAGGCCTTATAGTGGTCACATAAAAGGAAAGGAGCTTTTAAATTTAATGGAATACCCCGAAAACCGCTATCAAAATAAAATTATTACGATACCCAATATATTGTCCTTTTTCAGGCTGTGCCTTATTCCCGTAATCGTGTGGCAGTACACAGTAAATAATAATTATACTCTTTCGCTATGGATTCTGGCATTATCTGGGCTCACTGACATTGCAGACGGAATTATAGCCCGAAAATTCGGTATGATAAGCAATTTCGGAAAGGCCTTTGATCCGGTTGCAGACAAGCAGACTCAGATTGCGGTGCTCTTTTGCCTTGTTACAAGATTTCCCATTATGTGGCTTCCCTTGGTTCTTTTAATCTTTAAGGAGCTTTTTGCCGGAATCACGGGCCTGATGATGGTAAGAAGAGGCATCGTGATTGGCGCTGACTGGCACGGAAAAATGACCACAGCTTTGCTTTACGGAACTATGCTGCTTCATCTTGCCTGGGTGGATATAGTGCCTGCGCTATCCAATGTTCTGATTGGCGCCTGCGCCGCCGCCATCATTTTGTCGGGAATGCTCTATGGCATCCGAAACATTAGTTGCCTGCTTAAAGGAGGATGTGTTCGTGGATAAAGCTTCAAAGATTTTGCGCATTGCCTTTGTTGCCGCGGGAGAAGTCCTCACCTGCGCAACAATAATATTTCTGCTCAATTCCGGCGATAGTGAGCGGCTTTTGCTTGCCTTCGTAACCTTGCTCCTTGTCCTCATCCCGGGAATTTTGGAGAGATTGCTACGATGCAGAATTTGCACCCCCGTGTATTTATTCGCCGTTGCCTATGCCCTTGGTCCAATGATGGGCCATTGCTGGAAGTTTTACTATACCATCCCATGCTGGGATAGGCTCTTGCACTTTTGCGGCGGCGTAACTTTTGCAATTTTGGGAATGTATCTGTTTGAGCGTTTCTTGTGCGAAGAAGCAAAGCCTGCGGCGGCAATTATTTTTGCTCTGTGTTTTTCCATAGCGATTTCAGCTGTATGGGAATTCGTGGAGTATGGAGCCGATTTATTCCTTGGTATGGATATGCAGGATGACACCTTGGTGAACTGTATCAACTCCTATATGTTAGGCGCGGAAAAAGGCGTAACCGGCAGCATAGATAATATTTATTCTGTCACCGTCAATGGAAAACCCCTTCCCGTGAATGGATATATCGATATTGGCCTTCATGATACCATGCTGGACATGATCGTTGAAAGCTTGGGCGCGATCGCCATTTGTATTTTGCTTTTTATAGACAAGGCAAAGCATAAGCTCATTAAAACTATTTAACCAAGGGGAAATAAAAATGAAAGCAGTTTATGTATTATATAATCCACTTTCGGGAAACGGAAAAGGGGAAGAGGATGCCAAGCTTTTGGACATTGTGTTTCCATACCAAGTAAGCTACTATGATATTACTAAAATCACAAATTATGCCGCATTTCTAGGTGGTTTGGAAAAGGATGGTATATTGATTCTTGTGGGAGGCGATGGCACCTTAAATCGCTTCGCAAACGACACAGAAGGCATAAATATTCAGCAGGAAATATTCTATTTCCCCGTTGGCACGGGAAACGATTTTGCCCGGGAACTGGGGAGAGAAACCTATAGTGAACCTTTTCCCATCGCAAGGTATCTGAAGAATCTGCCTACGGTATCGGTGAACGGAAAAAGCTATCGATTCTTGAACGGTGTAGGCTTTGGCATTGATGGCTATTGCTGTCAGGAGGGAGACAGACTTCGGGAAATTCCCGGGAAAAAGATAAATTATACTGCCATTGCCGTCAAAGGCTTGCTATCCAATTTTGCCCCCAGAAAAGCGAAAGTGACTGTTGATGGCAGAGAGTATACATACAAAAAGGTATGGATAGCGCCAACTATGTACGGCAGATTTTATGGCGGCGGAATGATTCCCGCGCCTGGGCAGAATAGAGATAATCCGGATAAAACCCTATCCCTTATGGTTTTCCATGGAGCGGGCAGGTTGAGAACTTTGTGTGCCTTTCCCGGTATCTTTAAGGGCAAGCATGTGAAGCACAAAAAAATGGTTGATGTTCATAGGGGGCATGAAATAAAAGTGGAATTTGGCCGTTCAACTCCGCTGCAGATTGATGGCGAGACTATTCCCAACGTTACATGCTATATTGCCCGATCTGCTCTTTGCGGGAATGCTAAAAATGAATATAATCAAATTTTAGCCTGCAATCCGTGCTGAATAAAAAATCCCGTCAACGGTGACGGGATTTTTGTTATTTATAGAATTTTTACGCCTTGGTTCTCTCTGCAATCTGAGTCTGGCGGCGGTTTTTGATATCATCGCTCTTGGGGCGGATGTCGCCAGCCTTGGTGAGGGCAATTTTGGTCATCATGGGGCCGAAAAGCTCATAAACAAGCACGCCCATGAGGATGATGTTGCGGACAATAAGTCCGTCATTGCCAAGATAGGTGGCGGCGGTGAGGCTCATGCCAAGGGCAACACCGGCCTGAGGGAACAAAGTTATGCCAAGATACTTGGTAACAACACCTTCGCAGCCCATGGCGCGGGCGGAAACACCGGCACCTACATACTTGCCTATGCAGCGAGTGATTATGTAAACAACACCGATGATAACCATGAGATAGTCGGAGAAAATGTTCAAGCGCAGCTCAGCGCCGCTGAGTACGAAGAAGAGGGTGAAAAGAGGAGCGGTCCAGCGGTCGGACTTCTCCATAAGTTCATCGGAGAGGGGACAGGTATTGCAGAAAATTGTGCCCAGCATCATGCAAACAAGCAAGGTGGAAAAACCAAGGGTAACATTGCCAATCTCGATTTTCAGCATACTAAGGGCAACGGTGACGATAACAAAACCGATGATGAGAGTCATACGGTTGCGGTTGGAGTGGTAGAGCTTTTCGATGGAGTTAAGTATATAACCCATAACCGCGCCCAGAACAAGGGATAGCACAATCTCCAAGAGAGGCTCAACCAAAATGGAGATGATGTCTACCGCACCAACAAGCAGCGCACGGGCAATGCCGAAGGCAACGGCGAAGCAGACAAGGCCAACGGCGTCATCCAAAGCAACAACGGGCAAGAGTATATCGGTAACAGGGCCTTTGGCCTTGTACTGACGGACAACCATCAAGGTGGCTGCGGGAGCGGTTGCGCTGGCAATTGCGCCTAGAGTTACGGCAGCAGGGAGGGAAAGTGTGTTGGGGAAAGCGAAGTGGAGACCGATCATGGCGGCCTCGACCAATATAACGGCGCAAATACCCTCGCTTATGGCCACAACAACGGCCTGCTTGCCGGTGCTCCTGAGCTTTTTTATGGTGAATTCATTGCCTATGGCAAAGGCAATGAAGCCCAGAGCCAGATTGCTCAGCATGCTGAGGTCATGAATGGCTTCGAAACTGGTGAAGCCCAAACCGGGAATGCCAAGACGGCCAAGGCAGAAGGGGCCTATGAGTATACCGGCAATGAGATATGCGGTAACGTCGGGAAGATGTAGAAAGTTGATAAGGCGGGTCATCAAAAGACCTGCTATCAAAGCAATGGCTATGGAGAAAAGAACTGTCATTTATATACCTTCTTAAATTGAAATCAATTATTTTTGACCAATAGAATATACAACTTTTTTCTGCGTATATCAATAATAAAATTTCACGGAATATCAAGGCTTTTGAGAGATTTTTAAGTATGAATTACACATATTGTTTTCCGTGTGGCCTTGTGCTATTATTGAAAAAAAGAGGAAAGGCGGAAAAGCTCCATGACTTATAATGAATTTTTGAAAGCTGGGGACGAGAGCATAAGAACAATGCTCTATGAAGCCCTCACCGCTGCACCGGAAATAAGAAGAAAGCAGCTTATTGAAGCTGTTATTTCAAAGATTTCTTTCTCCTCCCAGCAGCTTAGAAACACAGCCCCCGGCAGCGAGCTTGTGGCTGCCAAAAGCCGCATAGGCATGATTTTAACCGCTGCTATGAAGTCCAATTATATCCTTGAGGATGAACTGGGTTATCTGAGCCTCAACAGCGCGGAGATTAACTTCGTTTCCAAATACCAGTGCCGCGATTATATCATTTCCACCCTCGAAGGCGGCAATAGCTACACTAAGCAGGAGCTTTACCGCATGGCGGAGGAGCATTTCTGCGATTGTAAGCTTAGCAGCGAGGAAAAGGATTTGCAGCTGCGCAGTATTTTGGGTCAGGTGCTTGCCCGATTGGAGGAAGAGGGGCATATCTGCCGCTGCGGCGATAAGGTGAGCCTTATCAGCGACCGACGCTATCCCAGCACCGAGCTTGGCTGCTATCTACGAGAAGCAGCCTTGGGCGGAAGCATAGAAAAATTCTTCCTCAAAGCCGTTCACACCATGGGCGGTGAGTGGTTTGAGGTTTATGCCGTTGAGCTTTTGGAAAAATACTTCAAAAAATGCGGCAAGAGCATCATTTCCGCTTCCGTATCCGGCGGCAGCAACGATGGCGGCATAGACGGCATTATCAACACTCAGGATTGGCTGGGTTACCGCGAGCTTATATTGATGCAGATGAAAAACCGCAACGCCATAATTACGCCCAAGGATGTAAGAGAATTTTATGGCGCTGTCTGCGCAGAGCAGGGCAGCCGCGGCCTTTATGTGACCATTTCCTCCTTCCATAGCGAGGCTCAAAAGCTTATCGACAAGGTGGATAATCTCATAGGCATCGATGGCCACAGAATTTTCCTTATTGCCAAAAAGTGCCGCTACGGCCTTAAGTTCAATAAGGGCAAGCTCATAATTGACGAAGAGCTCTTTCTTAACCCCATAGCAAAGGAATGAGAAAATGAATAAAAAACTCTTCTTTCAGGCGATAGCCAAGTTTTTGCTGGGTGTCATCCTCGTGGGAGTTCTCATTTTCCTTCCTGCAGGATTTAACTACCCCCAAGGCTGGCTTTTCATGGGCATTTTGTTTATCCCCATGTTTGTTGCAGGCCTTGTCATGATGGTCAAGTCCCCCGAACTCCTTAAAAAACGCCTTTCCGCGAAGGAAAAGGAAGGGGAACAGCAGCTTGTTTTGAAGCTCAGCGCCCTTATGTTTATATTCGGCTTCGTGGCCGCAGGATTGGACCACCGTTTCGGATGGCTTCCTCTCCCTTGGTGGGTGAGCATAGCTGCCGCGGTGCTCTTCCTTCTTGCCTATGTGGTCTATGCAGAGGTTTTGAGAGAAAATGCCTATCTCTCCCGCACCATAGAAGTGCAGGAGGGACAAAAGCTTGTTGATACCGGCCTTTATGGCATAGTCCGCCACCCCATGTATATGGCAACTCTGCTTCTGTTTTTGAGCATCCCCCTCGTTCTCGGCTCGCTTATATCCCTTATATTTTTCCTTGCCTACCCTGCAATAATAATAGCCCGCCTCAAAAATGAGGAAAAGGTTTTGGAAGAAGGCCTCGAGGGCTATAAAGAATACAAAGATAAAGTTAAATACAGATTAATCCCATTCATTTGGTAAATTAGTTTACATAATGAGCTGGTGAGACATAAAAAAGTTCCCTTGATTTCTCAAGGGAACTTTTTTGTTAAACTTAGAAGTTGAGAACGCCCAGTGCCTGCAGAAGCAGAACGAGGAGCAGGATGGGAGCAACAACCTTGACCATGACGGAGTAAAGACCGGCGCGGCCAAACTTAACGTTGCCGATGGTAATCTCGTCGATGATGGCCTTGGGCTTGAGTACCCAGCCGATGAGAAGGCAGGTTGCGATAGCAACAACGGGCATAAGAACATAGTTGCTGATATAGTCCAGAACGTCGAGAATCTGGCCAACGCTGCCGTTGGGAAGGGTGAGTTCGAAGTAAAGAACATTGTAGCCCAGGCAGACGATTACACCAACGATGAAGGTGAATACTGCGGCAATAATGGTAGCCTTCTTGCGGCCCCACTTGAACTTGTCCATAAGGCTGGAAACAATAGCTTCGAGAAGGGAAACGGAAGAGGTGAGAGCTGCAAAAGCAACGGTGATGAAGAAGATGATGCCGATGATGTCGCCTGCGATGCCCATGGCTTCAAATACCTTGGGAAGGGAGATGAACATGAGGCTGGGACCTGCGGACATGCCTTCGCGACCCATGAAGGTGTAAACAGCGGGGACGATCATGAGACCGGCGAGGAATGCAACGAGAGTGTCGAAAAGCTCGATGCGGTTAACGCTCTTAACAAGGTTGGTGTCCTTCTTAACATAGGAGCCGTAGGTAATCATGATACCCATAGCAACGGAAATGGAGTAGAAGAGCTGACCCATGGCGTCGGTAAGAACAACCATGAACTTGTTGAAGGTGAGGCCTTCGAAGCTGGGAATGATGTAGATAAGCAGACCTTCAATACCGGTGCGGGTAACGCCGCTTTCGTCGGTGTGGCTGAGAGTCAGGGAGAAGATAGAGATGCCGATAATCATGATCAGCAGAATGGGCATAAGCACCTTGGAAAGACGCTCAACGCCGCTGTTAACGCCCTTGTAAACAACAAAGGTGGTGGCAAGAAGATAGATGCCGAACCAAATGATGGGAGCCCACTGGCTGGTGATGAAGCCGGTGAAGTAACCGTCGGCAACGGCGTCGGTGCCGTTGAAGGTGATGTAGGTTGCAAGATACTTCAATACCCAGCCGCCGATGGAGCTGTAGTAGGGGATGATCATCACAGGGATGATGCAGGCGATAACACCGAGCCAGCCCCAGTTTTTGTTGAGTATCTTATAAGCGGTGAGAGGGCTCTGGGCGGTCTTGCGGCCGATTACAACTTCGCTGGTCAGCAGTGCGAAACCAAAGGTGAGCACCAGAACAAGATAGACAACGAGGAAAAGACCGCCGCCGTCCTTGGCTGCCAGATAGGGGAAACGCCAGATGTTGCCGAGACCGACAGCGCTTCCGGCTGCGGCAAGAACAAAGCCGATGGAGCCTGTAAACTTGCCTCTCATAGATTTATTTTCCATAATATCCTCCTCTTTCTGCGAACGAAACAATAATATCGCAGTGATAAATAATACGAAAGTGTTCATATATTATAAACCAAAATGTTCCTTTATGCAAGAAAAATAGTTTTTTAACAAGGAAAAGAGCTAAGACTTTTTTAGCGAAATTCTCTTGTATTTATTACTTTAATGTGATAAAATCAGCGGTGTAAAATTAAATTATTCCTAAAGGAGCTGAAGATAATGAAAAAGCGGATTATTTCCATATTTCTTGTCCTTGTGCTATTGGTGAGCCTTTTGCCCATGGGCGTAATGGCTGCTCAAAAGCCGGTTGGATTTATCAAAAAGGTTGCCCAGTGGGAGAAAGTTCCCGAGGACTATATCGGCATTTATAATGAAGATGATCTCAGGAGCATCGAGAACAATATGTCGGGCAAATATATTCTTATGGATAATATTCGCCTCAGCTCCGAGTGGGATAGCATAGGCTCCGGAAATGAACTCTTCAAGGGTGTGTTTGACGGCAACGGCTATACCATTTCCAATCTCAAACAGCGTGTTGAGGCAGAAGATGGAGAGAGGCATTATATGGGTCTTTTTTGCTCGGCCTATAAAGCCGAAATAAAAAACCTTACTGTCCAGTGCGTCCTGGAAAGTTATATTAAGGACGAATTTCATAAAAGCCGCTATGGCAGCATCTATATGGGCGCCATAGCTGCTTATGCCCAAAATACCACAATTACAAACTGCGTTGCGAAGGTGGATTTAAAAGATAACCAGACTGGGGTTTCCCAAATAGGCAATTATCATGGCTTTGGCGGTATTGTTGGTGTATGCAACGGCGGCAAGATAAGCTATTGCCGTACCAGCGGCGTTATCGATACATATACCGGTACCGGCGGTATTGTCGGTGAGGTTACAAACAGTGCGGAAATATATGCCTGCCTCAATGAGGCTAAAGTTACAGGATATCTTGATGCTGGCGGAATTGCAGGCATCCTTGATGGAACCGTAAGCTCCTGTGCTAACGAGGGAGAAGTGACTGCGAAAGATGGCAGTGGTGGCATTGCAGGCGATAGCGACTCCGATGCTCTTATCGCCGATTGCATCAATACGGGAATGGTTAAAATAGATGGCACAAGCGGCGGATTTGCATTTGGTGGCGGCATTACCCGCGGTAAGGCTGCCGTTGAGAGATGTATAAATGTTGGAAAGACACAATATGGCGCTATCCGTTCCAATTCCGGTAACACCTATCCTATATCCGATTGCTATTTCCTTGAAGGCTGCGGTATCTCTTTATCTTTTTCTCCTTCCGATGGACTTACTCCTAATCCCGACGGAATGCTCACGGCCGAGCAGATGAAGGATAAGGATAATTTTAAGAGTTATCTTTTCCCCGCCGTCTGGACCCTGGATGAAGAGATGGACTATCCTTATCCCACAGCTTTGCTGGATGTGGAAATGGAAAACCCCTATAAAACCGCCTATGTTGCCGAGCTTCTCAGGGATGCCAATAAGGGCGAAAAACGAATGAGTATCTTTGAAGGCAGCGGCGAAGGCAGCCTTTCAGCTGTGCTCAGCGAAACCTATGAAGAAGCCGGACTCCACATTGTCAACAAAGGCTGGGAAGGCATAAGCAGCATTAATGATTGCATGTCCTTCGATTTTGATGTAGAAAACGACTTTGATGTACTCCTTGCTGACCTTCTCATGGCTTATCGCGGCATGGAAGGCTTCGGCGATTTGCTGGGAACTGAAATCTTCGGAGAATTCTCCGATATGGTCACCCATCTTTGCAACGCTGTTGAAGGCTTGAGCACTCTTGAAGAGGTGCAAAGCAGCCTCACCGAGGTGGGTAAATTGGCCGGAGAAGTCAGCGACGAAACTCAGGAATTGCTCAATGCCACCAACACAGCTATCAGCGGAAAAATCTCCATGGGTGATGTTAACAAGGCATTCACCGCCCTTGGCTGCGTAACCGATACCATTGGAGCGGGAATAGAGAGCACTCAGGATCTTATAGACTTCTTCACCCTCGTAAATGCCTATGAGGGGGCAGGAAGCATCTTTGGCGAAATGCTCAGCGATATTGCGGCTGCAAGCAACTCCGTTGAAGGCAATACCGGCAAGGGCATACTTATGCGTGCTGCCATTAATAACCTGAAAAGTGATATGCAGTCCATGATAAACGGAGATTATCTCGCCTTCTATAATAAGATGGGTCAGGAGATAATCGACCTTGGCCAGACCGGCGCTAACTGCATAGTCAATGTCTGTTCCGGATTTTCCGATATTATGCCCGTTGCCGCCGGCGTAAGAATGGGCTTTGGCATGGGCGTGTTCTTCGGCGATCAGGTCACCGGTATGGACGATATTTCCTATTACGGCAATATGATGGACATGGCCGGATACATGGCAAAATGCATTTTCAAGGTTGCCATGGATTATAAGAGCGCCTTTATGGCCGACCCCACCTATGATAACGCCGTTAAGCTCAACACCATAACCGAGCTTTATCTCAGAATTCAGTCCCTTAGCTGCCAGTATGCTTTCAGCTACTCCATGGCTTTGGCCGATAAGTCCCTGTTTAAGGAGCAGGAGCATATAGACGCAGCAAGCAAGATATTTAATTATCAGGTTGAAATCGACCGGCTTCTTGATGAAGGCGAATCTGTGACCCTGGATAGCGATGGCAGCATCAACGGCTTTGTTGCCAGCTGCCCTGTAACCGTAATCGTTGAAACCGATAGACTGAGGGAAGTTGTCCGTCTTGAAACCGGCAAAGAAACCCGCGACCCCAGCTACGCAGATTATTATGCAGTGTTCGGCGAGAATATGGACACAAAGGCCGGATTCTTTGATAAGAGGTGGGAAAGAATTCGCATCATCGGCGAAGGCGAAGGAACTATGGATCTTGTCCTCTTCGATTGCACTAAAGAGGGCGCGAAAAATGCCGTTCTCTTTGAAGATGTTCCCGTTTCCGAAGGTGATAGCTACAAACTTGACGGAAAATACCTTGTTGTAAACGGAAAAGAGCGCATTTCCCCCGTATGTGCAGGGGAGCATAGCTGGGATGATGGTACGGTTGTAACCAAGCCCGATTGCGAAAGCGAAGGAGAGCGCCTTTGCAAGTGCACTGTTTGCGGCAAGGAAGACAGCGTAGTTATTCCTGCCCTGGGACACGAATGGAATAAGGGCGAGGTTATTAAGGAAGCAACAAAGAATGAAGAGGGCGAAAAGCTCTTCACTTGCAATAATTGCAAGGAAACCAAAACCGAGATTATACCCAAGGTGGAAATAGTCTTTGAGCCTTTCCTTGATGTACCCGAGGACGCATATTTCTATACTCCCGTTGAATGGGCGGTTATCAATGGCGTAACCACCGGTGTTGGCAACAGACTCTTTGCTCCCAATCAGGGCTGCACCCGCGGTCAGGTTGTAACCTTCCTTTGGAGAGCCGCAGGCGAGCCTGCTCCCGAGAGCGATTATAATCCTTTCACCGATGTTTCCGAAGGCGAGTTCTATTATGAAGCTGTGCTTTGGGCAGTTGAAAATGGCATAACCGGCGGCGTCAGCGCCACCAGCTTTGCTCCCAAGGCCACCTGCACCCGCGGACAGATAGTAACCTTCCTTTATAGAGCTTTCGGCAAACCCGAAATTGAAATGAGCGAAAACCCCTTTGCCGATGTTGCCGATGATGCCTAC
>JAFYUG010000391.1 GCA_017558545.1 Oscillospiraceae bacterium
GAAGATTGGTTCACCGCCAACACCGACTGGGAAAAGCTCGACCATCAGTACATCGCAAACTTCTCCCTCGAAATAGCTAACACCACCATGCGTGACCTGCTCACCAAGTACGACGACATCGACGCTGTTTACTGCTCCACCGACGATATCGCTATCGGCGCTATCCAGGCTATCGAAGCTGCAGGCCGTCATGGCATCCTCGTTTGGGGTAACACCGGTTACTACAACGCATTCCAGGCTATCGCTGACGGCACCATGTATGGTACCTCCTGGTGCGATGTTTACGCTCAGATTCAGGGCGCTGTCGCTCTCGGCCTCTACTTCGTAAAGACCGGCATCAACTCTGTATCCACCGGCTACACCGAGACTCCCATCATCAACAATGCTCTTATGCCCGTTACCGCTGAGAACGTTGACCAGCTTCTGGCTCTCAGCCGCTGGGAGTATGAAAGCGAGTACCTGGGCTAAGGATAAACCCTTGACCTGTACCCTAGCTTAATTCCCGCATTCGCAGGCATTAGTCACTGAATCCAGACGCCGGCCGACCGAAAGGGCGGCCGGCGTTTTCCATTTAGTTTCCCCCTTTCGGGAAGCGAAAAGCGGAAATTTCAGGAGGAGTTAAATGAAAAATAAAACAATCAGGCGACTTATAACTCTCGGTCTCATTCTTATAATGATGATCGTTTTCGCCGTTACAACCAACTATTTCCTTTCTCTGAGAAACATTTCTCAGATGCTTCGTGAAGCTGCTTATACCGGCCTGCTGGCTGTTGGTATGAGCTTCGTTATGATAGGCGGCGGCATTGACCTTTCTCTGGGCGGCATAGTTTGCGCTTCCAGTATTATCTGCGCCAGACTTTCCTTCCTTGGCCTTAACGGCCCCACCTGCCTTGTCTGCGGCATTGCTTTCGGCTGCTTCCTCGGCTTCCTCAATGCCATGCTGGTCACCCGCCTGCACATGACCGAGTTCGTTGCAACTCTGGCATCCGGTCTCGTATATTCCGGCCTTGGTCTGCTCCTTGCAATCCGCGAGGGCAACACCATTATCACCAAGCCTATCACCGGCAAGACCTTCCTTGCCTTCGGCAAGACCATCGGCGGCTTCTACTACATGACCATTATTTGGGTCATCGTGGCCATTATAGCCCTTTTGGTTATGACCAAAACGGTGTTCGGACGTCATACCTATGCCTGCGGCTCCAACTCCCGCGCAGCTGAGATGTCCGGTATCAACACCAGACGCATCAAGACCCTCGGCTTCGTTATCGCCGGCGGTATTGCAGGTCTCACCTCTTTCCTCATGACCTCTTTCCAGGGCTCTTCCACCGTATCCATGGGTACCGGTATGGAATTCCAGGCCATTGCAGCCTGCGTTGTCGGCGGTATCGCAATGAGCGGCGGCCGCGGCGACGCTATCAGCGCAGTTCTGGGCGCTGTGTTCCTTGCCCTTATCAAGAACGGTCTGAATAAGTTCGGCCTTTCCACTGCATGGCAGTATGTATACATGGGCGGCATTATCATCGTGGCAACCACCTTCGACGCATGGTTCCGCTCCGTTGCAGCTGTCCGCAGAAAAAAGCGCACTGATGAAGATTTTGCCAAAATGAATGAAAATACGGAAGGGGTGAAGGCTGATGGCTGAAAATAATATTCTTCTCAAGGCTGAGGGTATTTGCAAGCAGTTCAACGGCATTCCCGTTCTGAAGGAAGTTGACCTGGAGATCAAAGCCGGCGAGGTTCACTCACTCATGGGTGAAAACGGCGCAGGTAAATCCACCATCATCAAGATCCTCACCGGTGTTTACACCAAGGACGCAGGCCAGATCTATATCGAAGGCGAGCCTGTTGAAATCCGCAACCGTCAGGATTCCGCAAAAGCCGGTATCTCTGTTATTTATCAGGAGCTGAGCCTTGTTCCCGACCTTACCGTTGAAGAGAACATCCTTCTGGGCAAGGAAGAAAGCAAGTTCGGCTTCACCAAGAATAAGTCCATGCGCAAGCGCGTTAAGGAGCTTATTGAGTATTACGACTTTGACCTTGCTCCTCAGATGGTTGTTGACACTCTGGGTATGGCACAGCGTCAGATGGTCGAAATCCTGAAGGCTCTTTCCGTTCGCTCCAAGCTTATCATCATGGACGAGCCCACTGCATCCCTCTCTGCCGCTGAAAGCGAAAAGCTTTTCAGCACCATTGATCGTCTCCGCAGCAAGGGCGTCAGCGTTCTCTACATATCCCACCGTCTGGACGAGGTTTATCGCCTTTCCGACCGCCTCACCGTTATGAGAAACGGCGAAAATGTCGGCGTTCTCAATAAGGAAGAAATCTCTCCCAAGACCGTTATCCCCATGATGCTTGGCCGCGAAACCAACCGCGCAGTCAAGAAGGGCAGCATCAACAAGCGCGAGGATATCTGCCTCTCTGTTCGCGGCCTTGCTTACGGCAACGGCCTGCTCAAGGACGTTAATTTCGACGCTTACGGCGGCGAAATCCTTGGCATAGGCGGTCTGGTCGGCTCCGGCCGTACCGAGCTTGTCAGCTGCATTTACGGCATTCTCAAGCCCGAAAAGGGCACCATCACCCTCAACGGCGAGCCCGTAAGCCGTTCCGTTAAGAAGAACATTGAAGGCGGCTTTGCCTTCGTTCCCGAAGACAGACGCGGCGCAGGCTTCATTCCCAAGCTCTCCATCGAGAAGAACCTTGTTCTTCCCAGCTATGACCTTCTGGCTCCCAGCGGCCTTGTTGCCAAGCATAAGGAAGTTGAGTGGTCCAAGGCAGCTATTGAAGAGTATGATATCCGTCCCGCCATCGCTTCCATTCCCGTTCAGAACCTCTCCGGCGGTAACCAGCAGAAGGTTGTTATCGGACGCGGTCTGGCAAGAAAGCCCAAGGTTCTCATCCTCGATGAGCCCACCGCAGGTATCGACGTTGGCGTTAAGAGCGAGCTTTATGATATCATCCGCAAGCTCTCCGACGAAGGCACCATCGTTATTCTCGTTTCCTCTGATATGGCAGAGCTTTGTCTGCTCTCCGACCGCGTGCTGGTCATGCATGATGGACGCTTCTTCGAGGAAATCCCCGGCGAAAGCGTAACCCAGAATGATATTCTCATGGCAGCATCCGGTGTCCACACGGAAGGAGGTCGTGCACTGTGACTAAAAAGATAGGTAAGTTTTTGTCCTCCCCCTGGGGACAGCGCGTAACCATTCTGGTAATAATCATGGTGGTTATGGCCATTGCAGAGCCTAAGTTCTTCCTGCCTGCAAACTTCTCCAGTATATTCCTGGCTATCTCCGTTTACGGTATCATGGCCTGCGGTATGCTTTTCGCCGTTCTGGTTGGCGGCATGGACCTTTCCATGGGCTCCATGGCAGCTCTCACCGCAACCATCATGGCTCAGATGGCTCTCAGATATGGCTCCAACACCAAAGGCTTCCTGATTGCCTTTGTTATCGGTATGCTTTGCTGCGTAGCAGTTGGCGTGCTCCACGGTGTTCTTGTTACCAAGGCAGGCATTCCTCCCTTCGTTGTAACTCTGGCCACCAAGTACCTCCTCTACGGTCTGGTACTTCTCATCACCAACAGCAGCTATGTCTACATGACTGAGCGTGTCGGTCTTCCCTTCCTCATCGGTAACGCTCGTCCCCTCGGCATTCCCATGCCCATCATCATCTTTGCTATAGTTGTTATCATCACCATCTTCGTGCTGAGCTTCACCGTTTATGGCCGCAGACTTTATGCAGTTGGCGGTAACATGACCGCAGCCGATTATGTTGGTATCAAGTCCAAGCGCAATGTTATCATTGCATTCGTAGTCAGCAGCGTTGCAGCCGGTATCGGCGGTATGGTTCTCGGCTCCATGAACATGGTTGCCGGCAGCGGCACCGCAGGCGGCTATGAAGGCGACGTTCTCATGGCTATGATCGTCGGCGGTATCAACCTTGCCGGTGGTGAAGGCGGCGTTATGGGCGCTGTCTACGGCGCACTGCTTGTTGGTATTATCAACAACGTTATGGTTCTGCTGAACATCCCCTTCGACTATCAGGAGTTCGTC
>JAFYUG010000392.1 GCA_017558545.1 Oscillospiraceae bacterium
ACTCCCCCGGGCTCGATCGCCCGGGGATTTTTAAAGCCCCCCTTTTTCAAGGGGGGAAGCCTCGCATAGCGAGGCAGGGGGGATAAAGCTGAAAGGCAGCTTATATTTTAAGTTATGCGTAATCCTTAGCCTGAAGGATATAAACCGAAGTGCGTTTCTAAGCGCATCTGCGTCGGCATTGCTGCGTTAGCGTCTTTTGAAGCTTGACGACCCATCTGCAAGATGGCCGCCTTGCACTGTCTTAGCATATGTGCTTAGAAATCTTCGACACCACGGGTGTGGATTTTAGTGTCAGGCAAAATTGCGTGATGCAGGTGGGCTGTCGCCCACCAAAGAATAAAATGAAGTCTGGCGCTAAAATCCGCCCCGTGGTGCGCACTTTGGATTATATCGTTCAGGCTACCCTTATCCCCCAGTCACCTTCGGTGACAGCCCCCTTGGGAAGGGGGCCTTTAAATATGAAAAAGACTCTCTTGAAAGAGAGTCTTTTTTATTTTAATTATCTTTTTTCTCAATCTTCACGCGGGTGGTGGTGCGGTGGGTGAAATGGTCGCTGCGGGAGGTAAGCACCAAATCCTGGCTGACGAAGTTGGATGCCGTTGTGCCCTTGGCCACATTTTTCAGCTGAGCTTTGAATGCAAAGGTGATAATAAGGGCGAGAACTATGCCTATAACAACGCCTATGCCTATGTATTCGGGATTATCCGCCAAAACATCAACAGGCCCATAGGAGGCGGCAGAGGCAGGGATGGCAAGGGTGAAGGCCAGCGCGAAAATCAAAACCAAGGCTATTATCTTATGTTTCATATTGTTCGCACCTCCCTTACATTATAAGACCCGTGATGAGGGTACACACAACGCTGAGACCAACAGAAAGGCTCAGCAGCAGCGCCCAAAACTTGCCCTTATCCATAGGCAAAGCGCCAACGGCCTTCCCGGTTTGGCCATTGATGGCAAAGAGGAAGTTTTGGTCATTCCAGCGAGTGGAAAGCAGCCAAACGGGCAGCAGGGCATAGCCCACATTGCCTCGCTCCAGGCTGACATCGGCACTCTTTTCGCTGACGGTTGTATAGCCCACTACTGTTGACTCCAAGGAGGAGCGCAGGCTGCCCTTGCAGCGCTCATCGGCGCGGGCGGCGCTATCCTCAAGGGAAACATCGTATTTATCTGCCAGATAGCCGGGGAGGTAGGCGGTGGAAAACGCCCTGAGCTCCTCATAGTTATAAGGCTCAATGGAGTCCATATAATCATCGGGCATCTTGGTGGAGCCATCCACGGGAACTTTTTCAAAGGACATATAGCCGCTGCGGCTTACGGCATAATGGTCGGTTTCCGTTATCTGATAATCGCCGCTTCGATAAGTGCGCTTAATGGTGGCCTCATATCTGGCGCTGCCCTCGGCGTAGTTATCGAAAAGCCAAAAAGGAACATATACGCCCTGAATTTTCTCTATTTGGTTCTGCTGAGCAAAAACCTTGGGCAGCAGGAACTTGCCCTTATAGAAATTCTTCATGGCCGCTATGGCCTCATCTTTGGTGACCTTGAAGGGGATAACATAGTCGGGCTTCAGCGCTCCTGCAAACTGGCCGGGAACAACGGTGGGGTTGCCGCAATAGGGGCAGGAGGTGGCGGCGGTTGTGGCGTCGCAGATGAGCTCAGCTCCGCAGGAAGGGCAGTTATATGCCTTCATGCCGTTTTCATCCCAAGTGCAGGCTTCCTTAAATTCCTCGGGAATGGCCTCTTCCTCGGCGGCGGCAGCGGCCTCCGCATCAGCCATGGCCTCGGCAGCGGCGGCTTCCTTTTGGGCATAGAGGGCTTCAACCTCCGCGACTTCGAAGCTGCTTCCGCAAAATTCACATTCCAGCTTGCCGCTTTCTCCCGAAAACTGCAAGGGACCTGTGCAGGCAGGGCACTGATAATTAGTAATCTGTGTTGCCATATGTACTTTCCTTTCTCTCTTTCTCCGCTTTTGCGCGAAGTCTTTCGGAGGTGCGCTGACCTCCGGGGGTGGGATTTG
>JAFYUG010000039.1 GCA_017558545.1 Oscillospiraceae bacterium
ATTCGGGTCGTCGGGGACGCCGACCCCTACAATGATGCGGAAGATTAAAGTCTGCGCCTTTAAAGGCCCCCTTTTCAAGGGGGCTGTCACCGAAGGTGACTGGGGGATAAGGGTAGCGATTGCGCATAACTTAAACAGAAGCTAGCTTTCAGCTTTATCCCCCCTGCCTTGCTTTGCAAGGCTTCCCCCCTTGAAAAGGGGGGCTTTAAATGGGTGCTATCTTCCAGCTTTATCCCCCCTGCCTTGCTTTGCAAGGCTTCCCCCCTTGAAAAGGGGGGATTTAAATGATTTATCTCCCTGCCAATATGGGCTGGGTCTGCTCGCCGTTCACGGCGGCGAGGATGCTTTTTTCCAGCGAGGCATAGTCCGAGGCCAGCGACCTTGGCTTTCCCATGGGGTCATCCTGATAAAAGGGCACGAAATACACATTTTTTCTATTTAATAGCTCCCCTATATTTCTGGCCGAGCCGCTGAGACCGTCATTGGTGCCTATGGCCAGCACCACCGGCTTCCCGTTTCGCAGATGGCTCTTGGCGGCCATGGTAACGGCGGTGTCCGTTATGCCTGCCGCCAGCTTCGCCGCCGTATTCCCCGTGCAGGGAGCAATCACCAGCACATCGAACATACGCTGAGGGCCAATAGGCTCAACTTCCACGATGGTCTTAAGTACCCTCTTCCCCGTCATTGCCTCCAGCTGTGCCATAAAATCCCCGCTCATACCGAAGCGGCTATCGGTGGAGGCGGCGGTCTCGCTCATAATGGCGGTTACATCATACTTTTCGCAAAGCCGCTGCGCCGCCGCGAAAGCCTTATCATAGGTGCAGTAAGAGCCCGTAAAGGCCAGACCTATGCGCAGTTTTTCCACATTTCATTCCTCCAACATATTATATATAGTATCCTTTATGGCCTCGGCGGCAGAAATCCGCGCCCATTTATCGGGTAAGGCCGAGGCCTTCACTATTTTTCTGCCCAGGTTTTCCACATCCTCCATGATAAATCCCCCGGGGGCTGATGCCAGCTCTATCAGATGGGCTTTCTCCGCCCTTTCCAGCAGCTCCGCGCCTAAGATGGGAGCTGGCACGGTATTAATGAGAAAATCCCCTCCCCCATGGAAAGGAGCTATGTCCGAGGCCTGAAAGCCCATGGCCTCAGCCAGCGCCCTTTGCTCAGCTTTCCTCGCCAGCACCAAAACGGACATACCCATAGCGGAAAGGCGAGGAGCAAGAAGCCGCGCAATTCTCCCAAAGCCCACCAAAACCGCCCTGCGACCGGATAAAGCCAGCCCATCCAGCCCCAGCATAAGCCCCAAAGCCCCCTCGGCAGTGAGGAGGGCATTTTTTATCTGAAAATCCTCCCTTTTATAGTAATCTCTCAGCTCCAAGCCCCTCTCGCGGCAAAAGCGGGCAAGCTCTGCGCTTGCCATGCCTGCAAAGACTTTTGTTCCCTTGGGAAACTTCTCCAAAATTGGCCGCAGAGCATGGTTTCCCTCAGAAAGGGGACTATTGAGAAAGCCTCCCCTCTCCGCAGGCAAGGGCAAAATCACCGCCTCCGTCCCCAAATAATCGGGAGGCCCAGCCATGGGCAAGGCCTTCTCCATAGCCATGGGAAACACCCCGTGGCCATCTTTTTCCAAGGCCTTGGCAAGGCACACAAAGCGCTCATCCCCGCCTAAAATTATCATTTTCATCCTTTCCCCCTCCTTCCCACCATACTATGACTTCCCAAGGGAAGGTGTGTTCCCCACCATGTAAAAATTGCTTAATAATTAGCCTGAACGATATAATCCGAACCCGTTTCTAAGCACATATGCGTCCGCATTGCTGCGTTGGCGACTTTTGAAGGGCGACGGCCCATCTTCAAGCCGCCGCCTTGCACTGCCTTAGCATATGCGCTTAGAAATCTACGACACCACGGGCGGGGATTTTAGTGTCAGGCAAAATTGAATGATGCAGGTGGGCTGCCGCCCACCAAAGAATGAAATGAAGTCTGGCGCTAAAATCCGCCCTGTGGTGCGGGTTCGGATTATATCGTTCAGGCTTTCATAGATATACACAAATTTGGCCTCTCATTTTTGGCATGGTCAAAGGGGAAACAGCCTTGTAATTATGCTGATTACATTGTATTCTGTACTTGTAAACTGCCGCTCTGCGCTCTGAGAAGTGGCTGGGCGGAAAAATTAAAAACGGAGGTATACTATGAGAAAAACTCAGAAGCTTCTGGCAGTCGTTCTGGTTTTGGCCATGGTCTTCAGCCTCGCTCCCGCTGCATTTGCCGCAGAGGGCGACGCCATCACCGTGCTCTATACCAACGACGTACACACCTACATTGACGGCGACCTGACCTATTCCAAGCTGGCCGCCCTCAAGGACAGTTACGAGGACGTCCTCCTCGTTGACGCAGGCGACCATATTCAGGGCACCGCCTACGGCAGCATGGACAAGGGCAAAACCATCGTAGACCTTATGAACGCCGCCGGCTATGACGCCGCAACTCTGGGCAACCATGAGTTCGACTATGGCATGGAAGGCCGCATCAAGGTCACAGACGAATGGGCAAAGTATCCCTACCTCTCCTGCAACTTCTATCACGAAGTTGACGGTGAACCCCATGAAAGTGTTCTTCCCGCCTATCAGGTATTTGAAGTTGGCGGCAAGAAGATAGCCTTCATCGGCATCACCACTCCCGAAACCTTCACCAAGTCCACTCCCGCATACTTCCAGGATGCCGAAGGTAACTACATTTACGGCATCGCCGGCGGCGAGGACGGCAAGGCCCTCTACACCGCAGTGCAGACCGCCATTGACAGCGCTTCCCAGAAGGCTGACATAGTCATCGCTCTGGCTCACCTTGGCGATGATCCCGCATCCCAGCCCTGGACCAGCGAGGAAGTTATTGCCAATACCAAGGGTCTCGATGCTTTCATCGACGGCCACAGCCACTCCACCATTCCCGGCAAGGCCGTTAAGGACGCTGCCGGCAACGAAGTATGGCTCACCCAGACCGGCGAATATCTGGGCGCCGTTGGCAAGCTGACCATTTCCGCAGACGGCAAGATCTCCTCCGAGCTTCTTGACATCGAAAAGATCAGCCTTGAGCCCGATGCCGAAGTTAAGGCCATCGAGGACGCATGGATCACCGAAATCGACACCAAGCTGGGCGAGGTTATCGGCTCCATCGACGATACTCTTGATAACTATGATGCTGAGGGCAAGCGCCTTGTCCGCTCTCAGGAAACCAACACCGGCGACTTCGCCGCTGATGCTCTCTACTATCTCTTCGAGAACATGGGTCTTGACGTTGACGTTGCCATCATGAACGGCGGCGGCGTTCGCAACAAGGCCATCACCGGCGACATCACCTATAAGACCTGCAAGGAAATCCACACCTTCGGCAACGTTGCCTGCCTCCAGACCATCACCGGTCAGCAGCTTCTGGACGCTCTTGAGTGGGGCGCCCGCGACGTTGGCACCGCTGAGTGCGGCGGCTTCCTCCATGTTGCAGGTATCACCTACACCGTTGACACCTCCATCCCCTCCACCGTTCAGAAGGACGACAAGGGCGTTTGGACCGGCGCTCCCACCGGCCTTTACAGAGTTCGCGACGTTATGATCAAGCAGGACGGCGAGTATGTTCCTCTGGATCTCAAGGCTGAGTATAACCTGGCCGGCTATAACTACACCCTCCGCGACCTTGGCGACGGCTTCGCCATGTTCGACGGCGCAGTTAACGTTCTTGACTACGTCATGGAAGATTACATGGTTCTGGCTAACTTCGTTAAATCCTTCGAAGGCGGCAAGGTAACCGGTTATGCCGAGCCTCAGGGCCGCATCACCATTCTCCAGCCCAAGGAAATCGCAGCCACCGTATTCTACACCAACGATATCCACACCTACATCGACGGCGATCTTCGTTACAGCGAGCTTGCCGGTCTGAGAGCTTCCATGGCAAACTCCCTCCTCGTTGACGCAGGCGACCATATTCAGGGTACCGCCTTCGGCAGCATGGACAAGGGCAAGACCATCATCGAGCTGATGAATGCAGCAGGCTATGACCTGGCAACTCTGGGTAACCACGAGTTCGACTACGGCATGGAAGGCCGCATCAAGGTTACCGACGAATGGGCTGCCTTCCCCTATGTAAGCGCAAACTTCTACCATGAGAAGGACGGCGTTCCCGGCGAAACCGTTCTGGACGCATACAAGGTATTCGAAGTTGGCGGCAAGAAGATTGCCTTCATCGGTATCACCACTCCCGAATCCTTCACCAAGTCCACTCCCGCATACTTCCAGGACGGCAACGGCAACTATATCTACGGCATCGCAGGCGGCGAGGACGGCAAGGCTCTCTACGCAGCAGTGCAGAAGGCCATAGATGCAGCCTCCGCTGAGGCCGACATCGTTATCGCTCTGGCTCACCTTGGCGATGACAAGGCTTCCCAGCCCTGGACCAGCGAAGAAGTTATTGCAAATACCAAGGGTCTCGATGCTTTCATCGACGGCCACAGCCACTCCGCCATTGAAGGCAAGGCCGTTAAGGATGCTGCCGGCAATGACGTTCTCCTCACCCAGACCGGCGAATATCTGGGCAAGATCGGCAAGATGACCATCTACGCCGACGGCACCATCGCCACCGAGCACCTCACCTCCAACAGCTACTATGTAACTCCCGATGCCGATGTTAAGGCCATTGAGGATGCATGGATTACCGAAATCGACACCAAGCTGGGCGAAGTTATCGGCTCCATTGACGACACCTTCGACAACTACGACGAAAACGGCAACCGCCTCGTCCGCAAGCAGGAGACCAACACCGGCGACTTCTGCGCAGACGCTCTCTACTATCTCTTCGACAACATGGGTCTTGATGTTGACGTTGCCATCATGAACGGCGGCGGTATCCGCAACAAGGCCATCACCGGCGACATCACCTATAAGACCTGCAAGGAAATCCACACCTTCGGCAACGTTGCCTGCCTCCAGACCATCACCGGTCAGCAGCTCCTCGAGGCCCTTGAGTGGGGCGCCCTCGGAACCCCTGACGAGGAGATCGGCGGCTTCCTCCATGTCGCAGGCATCAAGTACACCGTTGACACCTC
>JAFYUG010000393.1 GCA_017558545.1 Oscillospiraceae bacterium
ATGCCTGCGACTGGAACGCCAGCGGCTGCCTTGGCTACCACCTGAGCTCCATGGAGCATCTGGGCGGCGGTCACAACATCAACCAGACCAAGGTCTTCGAGCTTGCTCTTAACGACGGTTTCGATCCTCGCATCAAGAAGCAGATCGGACCCCACACCGGCGATCCCACCACCTTCAAGTCCATTGAAGATGTTATGAACGCCTACTATACTCAGCTGGCATACTTCTGCCCCATCCTCATGCGCATCAAGACCCTGGGTCTCGCCACCGAAATCACCGATGGCCCCATGAGCGGTCTGCGTGTTGCAATGCAGTATGAAGACTGCATCCGCGAAGGTCTCACTCCCAAAGAAGGCGGCGCCCGTTATCCCGAAGGCTGGACCAGCTGGTTCGGCAGCCGCGGCCTTGTTGACGTTGCCGATAGCCTTGCTGCTCTCAAGAAGCTGGTATTCGAAGATGAAGCTGTCACCATGGCTGAGATGATCGACGCTATCCGCAAGAACTGGGAAGGCTATGAAGACCTCCGCCAGGTTTGCGTAAACTGCCCCAAGTACGGCAACGATGACGACTACGTTGACGAGATCTATGATGCCGTTAACAAGAAGGTTGTTGAGATCATGCAGGACCGCATCGATCCCATCACCGGCCGCAAGCCCATGCTCTTCATCGGCGCTGCTGCCGGCCACACCGCCATCGGCCGCTCCATCGGCGCTCTGCCCAACGGCAGACTTGCCGGCACTCCCACTGATGACGCAGCTTGCTCCGCTATGCCCGGTATGGACGTAAACGGCCCCACCTGCACCATCAACTCCGCCACCAGAAGCGACTACGCCAAGGAGTACGTTGGCTACGCCATGAACATGAAGTTCTCCAAGAGCGTTCTGAACACCGAAGAGAAGCGCGCAAAGCTGGCTCAGCTGATCCGCACCTTCATCAAGCGCGAAGGCTGGCACATCCAGTTCAACATCCACTCCGTTGAAGAGCTTCAGGCTGCTCTCGAGAATCCCGCAGAGCACAAGAACCTCCTCGTCCGCGTCGGTGGTTACAGCGCTTACTTCATCGATCTGCCCCGCGAGCTCCAGAAGGAAATCGTAAACCGCACCATGCACGAGATTATCTGATCTCTGATTGGAAAATCTTTCTGCGGAAGGGCATTGCGGCTTGAATAAAGCCCCAATGATCTGATACAAAAAAATACCCTTGGGGGCAATGCACTCAAGGGTATTTTTTCCGTAGAAAATGTTTCGCGAAAAATGTATTTAGCTTAATTAAAAAGATGACAAAGTTACAAATATGTATTATAATGTAAAAATAGAAAACATATTTGTATATTTTGCAAATAACAATAAAATCATAGCCTGATAAGGCAAGCGAAAGAGAGAAGTAATTATGGACTATAAGCAGATTAAGGGAACAGTTTTTAATATTCAGCGCTACAGCATCGACGATGGCCCCGGCGTTCGCACCACCGTGTTTGTGAAGGGTTGTCCCCTTAGCTGCAAATGGTGTTCCAACCCCGAGTCCCAGTGCTTTGCCCCCCAGCTTAGCTATCGCTATACCTCCTGCAAGCGCTGCGGCAAATGCATAGACAAGTGCCCTCAGGGCGCTTTGAGCATGGGCGAAGATGGCCTCATCATTGACCGCGAGAAATGCGACCTTTGCGGAGCCTGCGTGAAGAAGTGCCTCTATGAAGCCCTTTCCATCAGCGGCAAGGAAATGACCGCCGAGGAAGCCTACAAGGTTGTTGCCCGCGACAAGGATTATTATGAAAATATCGGCGGCTGCACCTGCTCCGGCGGCGAAATTCTGGCTCAGGCCGACTTCGTTGCCGCAATTTTCAGAATTTGCAAGGAAAACGGCATTCATACCAATGCCGATACCAGCGGCTTTGGCAGCCGCGAAGCCCTCAAGAAGATTATGGAATATGCCGATATGTTCTATTATGACCTGAAGCTGCTCAACAGCGAAAAGCATAAGGAATGGACCGGCGTTCCCAACGAGATTATTTTGGATAACCTGCGCTATGTTGCCGAAAGCGGCATCCCTGTTGTTATCCGCGTTCCCCTCATCCCCGGCGTAAACGCCTCCGAGGAGGACATTCATAATATGGCTAAAACCGTTTGTGAATATGCCCCCAATGCCCTTGTCAGCATGCTGGGCTATCATGAATACGGCAAAAATAAATACCGCATGGTTGGCATGGAATATGCCATGCCCGAAACTCCCTCCCTCACCGAGGAGGAGAAGGCAAGAGCTCTGGAGATCGTAAGCTCTTACGGTCTTGAGTGCAAGATTTCCTAAATAATCAGGTTTAAGCCCATGGATGCAATCAGAATTTTTGTTGATTTCGGCAGCACCTTCACAAAGGTCTGCGCCTTCAATATGGATAAAGAAGAGCTTGCTGCATGGGCAAAATATCCCAGCACGGTGGATAGCGATGTGAGCATAGGTCTTAATAAGGCCCTGGAGCTTCTTTCTCAGCAGGTGGAAATCTCCCCTGAGGATATTTCCGCCGCCTGCGCCTGCTCCAGTGCTGCGGGAGGACTGAGGGTTGTGTGCA
>JAFYUG010000394.1 GCA_017558545.1 Oscillospiraceae bacterium
GAGGAAAATTCTTACCTCAAGGCCAGCGCCATCACCGCCATGAGCGGCCTTCCCGCTGTTGCAGACGATAGCGGACTTATGGTTGATTATCTGGGCGGTGAGCCCGGAGTTTACTCCGCCCGCTATACCGGAAACCATGAGGATTGCGATGTTGACCGCTATATGTCCCTTCTGAAAAAGATGGAAGGTGTTGAAGATAGACGCTCTAAGTTCGTCTCCGCAGTTTGCTGCACCTTCCCCAACGGCGATATTATCCGCACCCGCGGCGAGTGCCACGGCAATATTCTCCATGCTCCCGTGGGCGAACATGGCTTTGGCTATGACCCCATCTTTGGACCCGATGGTCAGAAGGGCAGCATGGCTGAGCTTACAGATGAAGAAAAGAATGCCATTTCCCATAGAGGAAAGGCCGTCAGAGAATTTATAGAGAAATTGAGGGATTATTATGCTGACAAGTAAACAGCGCGCATACCTTCGCTCCTTGGCTATGAGCGAGGATACCATTATTATTATCGGCAAGGGCGGCATCACCGAAAATGTTGTCACTCAGGTTCGCGATGCTCTCAAGGCACGCGAGCTGGTTAAGGGCAAGGTTTTGGAAAACAGCCTTCTTTCCGCACGGGAGGCCTGCGAGGCTCTGGCTGAGGAGTGCAAGGCTCAGCAGGTTCAGAGCATAGGCAGCAAGTTTGTTCTTTATAAGCGCAACGAAACCGATCCTAAGATCGAACTTCCCAAGAGCAAGAAAAAATGAGTATTGCCATATATGGAGGGAGCTTTAACCCTCCCCATATAGGCCATCGTCATGTTGCAGAGGCGGTGAAAAAGCACCTTAGACCCGGTCGATTTTTCATTATCCCTGCCGGTGAAGCTCCCCACAAGACCATGGCCGAAGGGAGCCCCAGCTCCGCTGAGCGCATGGAAATGTGCCGCCGTTGCTTCGGCGATTTGGGAGCGGAAATAAGCGATATGGAAATTGAGCGAGAAGGCAAGAGCTACACGGTTTATACTGTCCGCGCTCTCAAGGAAGCCTATCCCGGTGAGGAAATCATACTCACCATGGGAACTGATATGTTCCTTAGCCTCGATACATGGCATGAAGCTGAATATCTTCTCCAAAATGTCCATATCTGCGTAGTGCGCCGCGATGAGGAAAAGGATGCCATCAGAGCCAAGGCTTTGGAGTATGCCAAAACTCATCATACCCGCACCACTATTATAGCCCTTCGCCCTGTGGAGGCCTCATCCAGCGAAATTCGCGAAAAGCTGCCTCAGAGAGAGGGCGCGGAGCTTCTTTGCGACAAGGTGTATGAGTATATAATCTCCCGCCGCCTTTATAAAGCCAAGCCCAACTTTGAGTGGCTGCGCTGCAAGGCCTATTCCATGCTCAAGCCCAAGCGCATACCCCATGTGCGCGGCTGCGAGGAAGAGGCTGTGAAGCTGGCTCAGCATTGGGGAGAGGATACCGAGGAGGCCGCCGAGGCCGCCATTTTGCACGATATTACCAAGCGATTGAATCTTCGCGAACAGTTGCTATTGTGCGAAAAATATGGTATTATACCCGATGCCCTTGAAGGAGCCAGCGAAAAACTGCTCCATGCAAAAACAGGGGCAGCCATAAGCAAGGAATGTTTTGGCGTCAGCGACAAGGTGTATGAGTCCATAAAATGGCATACCACCGGCAAGGCTGATATGTCCTTGCTTGACAAGATAATTTATATGGCCGACTATATTGAGCCCACAAGA
>JAFYUG010000040.1 GCA_017558545.1 Oscillospiraceae bacterium
CCTGAAAGCACTCCTTTCAATACAAATATAGTCTTTTAACAACTTTTAATTATATCACCTATAATTTCCAAATGCAATATAATCACCGCCTGCAAAATTTGCATCAAGCAGGCGGTGATTATATTTATATGCTCAAACCATTGCAGGTTCCTTAGCCTCTTCCCTTTCTTCGGAAGGCTGCTCAGCCATGTTTTTCACAGCCTGAGAGAGCATGAGCTTTATTCTGTTAAGTTGGTTTACTTCGCTGGCACCGGGGTCATAGTCCACGGCGGCAATGTTAGCCTCGGGATATGCCTTGCGAAGAGCCTTGATTACGCCCTTGCCCACAACATGGTTGGGCAGGCAGGCAAAGGGCTGGATGCAGACTATGTTGGGAGTTCCGCTTTTAATAAGCTCCACCATTTCACCGGTGAGGAACCATCCTTCGCCATACTGGTTGCCAAGAGAGATAAAGGGCTTGGCAAGGCGGCCAACCTCTTCAATGGGCACAGGGGCTTCAAATCGGCGGCTGCGCTCAAGAGCCTTTATGGCGGGATAGCGGAAAAGCCTTATAGCGGCCACGCCTGCATGGGCGGCCAAAGCGGTTTTGAAGTTTTTGCCCAGGTATTTATACTTATAGTCGCCGTTATAGACACTATAATTGAGGAAGTCCACAAGGTCGGGAACAACGGCTTCAGCACCTTCCCTTTCCAAAAGCTCCACAAGATAGTTATTGGCCAGGGGCATATACTTAACCAAAATCTCGCCCACTATGCCAACTCTGGGCTTTTTGAGGGTTTCATCAATGGGGAAATTATCGAAGGCATCAACTATGCCGCGGCAGAGCTTGCGATAGTTATAGCCGCTATCTTTAGTGGTGAGAGAGGCTATGCATCTATCTCTCCAAAGCTCATGGAGGGCATCGGCAGAACCGGGCACCAGCTCATAGGGGCGCACTCTATAAAGGCAGCGCATGAAAAGGTCTCCATACACAACGCCGTAAAGAGCCTTGATAAGCAGTCCGGCAGGCAGCTTGAAGCCCTCGTTTTTCTCCATGCCGTTGGCATTGAGGGAGATAACGGGGATATGGGAAAGTCCCGCCTTTTGCAGAGCCTTTCTTATGAAGCCCACATAGTTGCTGGCTCGGCAGCAGCCGCCGGTTTGGCTCATGATAACGGCCACTCTGTCCGTATCATATTCTCCGGAGAGAAGAGCATCCATAATCTGACCAACAACGGTTATGGAGGGGAAGCAGGCATCGTTATTGACGAATTTCAGACCCATTTCCACGGCGGAGCGGTTATCGTTATCCAAAATCTTGATATTAAAACCATACTCCCTGAAAACGGGGGCGAGAATATCAAAATGGATGGGGCTCATCTGGGGAGCGAGAATGGTGTAGCCATCTTGGAACATTTTGGCGGTGAATTCTTTTCTCTTGTGGGAAATATCGGCAATTTTTGCCTTAACTCCCCTCTTTTCGCGAAGAGCCATAGCCGCGAGGAGACTGCGGATACGGATTCTTGCAGCGCCCAGATTGTTTACCTCGTCTATCTTCAAAAGGGTATAGAGCTTATTGCTGCCCTCCAGAATTTCGCAGACCTGATCCGTTGTAACGGCGTCCAGACCGCAGCCGAAGGAGTTGAGCTGCACAAGCTCCATATCGTCTCTCATGCGGACAAATTCTGCCGCATTGTAAAGGCGGGAATGATAAACCCACTGGTCAACAACGCGGAGAGGGCGCTGAGGATTAAAGCCAATGGGAAGGCTGTCCTCGGTGAAAACATCCAAACCGTAGGCGGCTATAAGCTCGGGGAGACCGTGGTTGATTTCGGGGTCAACATGATAGGGGCGGCCTGCAAGGACTATGCCCTTGCCTCCGCGCTTTTCCATTTTCTCCAAAAGCTTACGGCCTTCATTGCGTATATCCTCCTTGGCGCGAAGCTGCTCCTTCCAAGCGGCAGCAACGGCGGCGCGGGTTTCCTTCTCGGATATGCCCCACTCCTGAGCGCAAAGCTTCACAAGGCGGTTGGCAGCGGTTTTTTCATCTGTAAAGGCCATGAAGGGGCGTATGTAGCGCACATCCCCATCGCTGACGGCTTCAACGTTGTTTTTGAGGTTTTCGGGATAGGATA
>JAFYUG010000395.1 GCA_017558545.1 Oscillospiraceae bacterium
CATAGTTTTGGCGCTGGATGATAAACCCATTCTCTCCGTTATCAGCATAGCTCTTTCCTTCGCATTTAAGCTGCAGGCTGTTTTCATTATGCCTGTGTTCCTCATTTTCCTTTTCGTCGGCAAAATGAGATGGTATCATCTTGCCGCCTTCCCCGCCACCTACGCCCTTACTGCAATTCCCGCCGTTATGGCCGGCAGACCTTTCATGGATGCAATCATGCTCTATTTCAATCAGGCTGAAACCGTGGGAAGTTCTCTTAACTATAACTCCTCCTCCGTTTTCTCCTTTGTTCCCTGGAACGTTGAAGTAAACACCGCCCTTCTCAGCGAGCTGGGCATTGTGGCCGCATTTTTGTTTTTGTTCCTCCTTTATCTCTATTGCTGGCTCAACAGAAAATCTCTCACCGACAAGAGCCTTTTGATTTGCTCTGTGCTCATTGTTATCGCCGTGCCCTATCTTCTCCCCCATATGCACGACCGCTATTTCTTTATTGCAGACGTAATGAGCCTTGCTTTGGCCTTCATCATTCCCGCACTTGGCTTTGTACCCTTCCTTGTGAGCTTTGCTTCCCTTTTGGGCTACCACGCCTATTTGAAGATGCAGTTTTTGCTGCCTATGAAGTGGGGCGGTCTGGCGCTGCTTATAGCCATAGTTTCACTGCTTTTTGCCCTCATGATAAAAAAATTAAAAAAAATTGAAAAAAGGTGTTGACAAATTCTGTGTTTCTGCTATAATCACTCTTGCACTGCGAAATGCGAGAGTGCTGGAACAGGTAGACAGGCACGTTTGAGGGGCGTGTGTCAACCGACGTGGGAGTTCAAGTCTCCTCTCTCGCACCAGTGAAAAGCTTCGACGCGAAAGCGTCGGAGCTTTTTTGTTTTTCCGAAAAAAGTGCATTTCCGCCCTTTAATTAAAACATAGTTTCAATCATTCGGCATATTTATTCCATATGCAAGTTAAATTAGTTGTAAACATTCATTTGTTAGTTTATAATGAACAAAAACCAAGACTCAAGGAGGCTTGTATATGGATAAAAAAATGAAAAACATCCAGCCTGACAAGGTGTGTATCAAGGGCACCAGCCTTATCGGCCCCTCCGGCGGCCCCCCCGCCCTTGTCGAAACGGATGAAGGCAAGATTACCCGCATAAGACCCTTCCCCTATTCTTACAAATATAGCGACGAGCAGATCAAGACATGGGAAATTTCCGCCCGCGGAAAGACCTTTGCCCCTCCCACCCATTCCGTTCTCTCCTTTGTTGGTCTCAGCTATAAAAAGCGCGTTTACTCCAATAACCGCGTGCGCTATCCTCTCAAGCGCGTTGACTGGTCTCCCGATAATCCCAATCCTCAGACCAGAGGTATTTCCAAGTATGAGAGGATTTCCTGGGACGAGGCTGCTCAGATTGTTGCCGACCAGATTACCAGAGTTAAGGAAAAGTATGGCATGAGCGCCATTCTCTCCGAAACGGACCTCCACGGCGAAGGCAAGCATCTTGCGCCCAGCCACGGCTGCCCCAACAGACTTTTGGGCATGCTTGGCGGCTACACCATCCAGATGCGCAACGAGGACTCCTGGGAAGGCTGGGTATGGGGCAGCAAGCACGTTTGGGGCTGCGAGCCTGTTGGCGAAATGGCTCCTTCCACCAACCTCTTCCCCGACATTGCCGAGCATTCCGACATGATTCTTTTCTGGGGCTGCGACCCGGAAACCACTCCCCTTGGAATTATGGGCATGATGGCCAGCCGCCTTTGCTACTGGCTCACCGAAATCGGCATCCAGTCCGTTTATGTATGTCCTGACCTCAACTATGGCGCTGCTGTTCACGCAGACAAATGGATCCCCATTCTGCCTAACACCGATGCAGCATTGCAGCTGGCCATTGCCTACACTTGGATAACCGAAGGCACTTATGAAAAGGAATATGTTGAATCCCACGCCATAGGCTACGAGAAGTTCTTTGACTATGTTCTGGGCAAAGAGGACGGCATTCCCAAGACTCCCGCATGGGCCAGCGAAAAATGCGGCGTTAAGGAATGGACCATCAAGGCTCTCGCCCGTGACTGGGCAAAGAAGGTTACTTCCATTGCCCACGGCAACGGCGGGTGCTACATACGCGGACCTTACTCCACCGAGCCTGCACGTCTTGAAAATATCCTTCTCGGCATGCGCGGACTCGGCAAGCCCGGTGTTCATCAGGCCAAGATGCTTGAATGGCACATTTGGGGCGACTATCATCCCCTGCCCTTCAGAGGCAAGTATATCCCCAGAATCCCCAACTTCTCTCAGCTTGTTCCCCCTGCCGTTAACTATGACGGCGACTGCACGGGTCTTTTCCGTTATCCCGGTCCCGGTGCCGGCGATAACTATGTAAAGCGCCTTGCTAAGCTCCTGGAAGCCGCCCCCTACAAGCCTGCACAGTTTATTCCCAAGTGTCTTGTTCACGACGCTATACTCAAGCCCTCTATCAAGTGGTACGGCAACAACGTATTCAACGGCCCTGCCAAGAACCAGTTCTATGAGTTCAAGTTCCCCGCAGACGGCTGCTCCAGAATCCATATGATCTGGACAGACTCCCCCTGCATGACCACCTGCTGGAACGACGGCAACGCCTTTATCAAGGCCGTCAGAAGCGATGACATTGAGTTCATGGTTGCTCAGCACCCCTGGCTTGAAAATGACTGTCTGCTGGCCGACCTTATCCTCCCCGTTCAGACCAAGTATGAAATGGACGATATTTCCGAGGACACCGAAAGCGGCATCAACACCTCCATTTATCTTGAGCGCCAGGCCATTGAGCCCATAGGCGAATCCCTCTCCGACTTTGACGTTGTTGCCAAGATCGCCGAAAAGCTGGGCAAGGAATACTATGACCGCTACACGGGCAATGTAAGCACCGAAGAGAAGCTTGAGATGTGGTATGAGGCCTCCGGCATTTCTCAGGATATAAGCAAGGAAGAGTTCTTCGAAAAGCAGTACTATGCTCTCCCCTGCGATCCCGAGGTTTTGAAGCTCCCCGCAGGTCTTATAGACTTCTACAAAGACCCCGAGAACAATCCCCTTTCCACCCCCTCCGGAAAGCTGGAATTCACCTCCACCGCTCTTGAAAAGCACTTCCCCGACGATCCCGAGCGTCCTCCCTATCCCAAGTGGATAGAAAAGGGCGAAAGCCACGACGAGCGCCTTTCTTCCGAGAGAGCAAAGAAATATCCTCTTATCTGTATGTCCAACCACGGCAGATGGCGTATGCACGCCCAGTGCGACGACATCACATGGACAAGAGAAGTTTCCACCATGAAGGTGCGCGCCAAGGACGGTTACCAGTATGAGCCCGTTTGGATTCATACCTCCGAGGCTGAAAAGCGCGGCATTGTCCACGGCGACATCGTAAAGGTATATAATGAACGCGGCATTGTTCTCGCCGGCGCATATGTAACCGAGCGTCTTATTCCTCAGGTTGCCTATATGGACCACGGCTCCCGCCTTGACCCCATTGCCATAGGCGAAATTGACCGCGGCGGCGCAATCAACACCATTACTCCCCATGCCAACATTTCCAAGCATGCCACCGGCATGGCTGTTTCCGGCTTCCTTGTTCAGGTTGAAAAGGTCACCGATGAGGAAATGGCCCAGTGGAAGCAGAAATATCCCCATGCTTTCGAGCGCAAGAGAGACGAAGCCTGCGGCGTATGTCTCGACGGCTGGCTCATAAGCGAATAAGGAGGCCTAAAACATGGCAAAAGTATTTCTTATTGATGTATCCAAATGCAACGGCTGCTATAACTGCCAGCTGGCCTGCAAGGACGAGCACGTTGGCAACGACTGGACTCCCTATGCAAAGCCCCAGCCCGAGATTGGCCAGTTTTGGTGCAAGCTCAACGAGCAGGTTCAGGGCAGCATTCCCAAGGTTAAAATCCATTACATAGCCGAGCTTTGCAACCATTGCGACAAGCCCTCCTGCATTCCCGCCTGCGAAAACAGCGCAATATACAAGAGGGATGACGGTTTCGTTATTATAGATCCCGAAAAGTGCGTTGGCTGCGGCAAGTGCGCCGAGGCCTGCCCCTACGGCAGCATTTATCGCAACGAAAAGCTGGGCATCTGCCAGAAGTGCACCGGCTGCGCCCACCTGCTGGATAACGGCTACGGCCTCCCCCGCTGCGTTGAGGCCTGCCCCACCGATGCTATGCGTTTCGGCGAGGAAGAGGATTTTGCGGAAGAGCTTATCGGCGCCGTTGTACGTAAGGCCGAAACCGGCAACGCCCCCAGAGTGTATTATCGCAATATCCCCGGCATTTTCATCGGCGGCACTCTCTATGACCCCGTGGAAAAAGAAGTGCTCATAGGCGCAAAATGCCGCGCCAGCAACGGCGGCAAGCACTATGAAGTGTTCACCGACTCCTACGGCGAC
>JAFYUG010000396.1 GCA_017558545.1 Oscillospiraceae bacterium
CCCGTCCCGGTATGGGTAAAACCTCCATTGCTCTGAATATGGCCATGTCCGCCGCCAAGGCCACCGGCAAGGCCGTTGCCATGTTCTCTCTGGAAATGAGCCGCGAGCAGCTGGCCACCCGTCTTTTGGCAGGCGAGAGCCTTGTTGATAGCCAAAAGCTTCTCAAGGGAACTTTGAGCACCGATGAATGGCGCAGAATTGTTTCCGCAGCTGCCGCCATCAGCTCCACCAATATACTCATTGACGATAACCCCACTCTCTCCGTTGCGGATATGAACGCCCAGTGCCGCAGAGTTAAGAACTTGGGTCTTGTTGTTGTTGACTATCTCCAGCTGATGCAGTCTGCCGGCGGCAAGAGCAGCGGCGGAGAAAACCGTCAGCAGATGGTTGCGGATATGTCCCGTATGCTGAAGATTATGGCCAAGGAACTGTCCGTTCCCGTTTTGTGCCTGAGCCAGCTGAGCCGTGCCAACGAAGGCCGCGCCGATAAGCGCCCCCTGCTCAGTGACCTTCGCGAATCCGGTGCTATCGAGCAGGACGCCGACGTTGTTATAGGTCTTTACCGAGAGGGTTATTATAATAGGGAATGCGAAAATCCCAACGCCGCCGAGGCCATAGTGCTTAAAAACCGCAAGGGCGAATGCGGCACTGTTGACCTTATGTGGCTGCCCGATTATACCAGCTATGTTTCCGTTGAAAGACGCCACGATGAATACTGATAAAATCCTGCTTTTCATGGAAAAGCACTCTATGCTCCCCGAAAACGGCAGGATAATCTGCGCCGTAAGCGGTGGAGCGGACAGCATAATGCTTTTGCATTATTTGTCCACTTTTGAAAATCTCAATATCATGGCGGCTCACTATAACCACCATCTCCGGGGAGAGGAGTCCCTGCGAGATGAGCTTTTTGTGAAGAGTTTTTGCGAAAAGCTGGGGGTGGAGCTTTTCTGCGGAGGCGGCGATGTTGCAGCCTACGCCAAAGAGAAGGGCAAAAGCATCGAAGAGGCAGCAAGGGAACTGAGATATGAGTTTTTGCACTCTCTCGCTGAGGAGCAGGGAGCGGTGGTTGCCACGGCTCATAATGCCGATGATAACGGTGAAACTGTGCTATTAAATCTCAGCCGCGGAACAGGGCTCAAGGGGCTTTGCGGCATTCCCCCTGTGCGGGGTGAATATATCCGCCCTCTTTTGCAGATGTCAAGAGATGAGATAGAATCCTATCTTGCCTGCCATGGTCTTGAGCATATTGAAGATAGCTCAAATGCCACGGATGATTATAGCCGAAATCGCCTGCGCCACCATGTGAGCCCCATATTGAAGGAGATAAATCCCGCTTTTACTGAAAATGTTTCCCGTATGACGGAATCTCTCCGCGAGGATGAGGACTATTTTCAGGGCGAGGCTTTGCGTTTCCTTGAAGAAAACTCTGCTGAAGATGGCAGCATAAGTGCGGCGGCCTTTATGGCTTTGCACGGAAGTGTGCGCATGAGAGTGCTCCGCATCAAATGCGGCGGCAGTCTTGAAAGTGTCCACAAAACTGCCATTGAAAACATCTGCCTTATGCGCAGCATTCGAGCCCATGCGGATGTGCCCGGAATGAGGGTTACAAGGGAGTATGACCGCCTGAACTTTGGCGCTGCGGAAAATGGAGAGAAGTATGAGCGCTCCATTGCCGTCGGCGAGAAAATATATATTCCCGAAGGAAATATAACGGTTTCCTGCGAATATGTGCCGAAATGCGCCGAAATTAACAATTCGTTCAACACATTTTTCTTCAAAAGTGAGAATA
>JAFYUG010000397.1 GCA_017558545.1 Oscillospiraceae bacterium
ATAATTGAGGCCTACGAGAAAAAGGCCTTTCCCGATAAGCCCAATGCCAAAACCATGCCCGGAAAATATAAGAAAAAGTAACGGGAGAAAACATATATGCACAAGATAGTTGTTTACAGAGAAAAGAAAAAACTCGGCCATTTTGGTGTCAAAAAGCTTCTTCGCCGCGCTGTTAATGCTGCCCTTGAAGCCGAAGGCGTAGCTGAGCGCTGCTATATCAATATAATGCTCACCGATGATGAGGGCATCCATGCCATTAACAGAGAACAGAGAAATATAGACCGCCCCACAGATGTTCTCAGCTTCCCCATGAATGAGCTCAAAGCAGGCGAGTTTGATAGCCGGCTTTGCGACTATGATCCCCGCGTTAAGGCCATAATGCTTGGTGACATGGTTCTCTCTTTGGAGAGATGCATGGAGCAGTCTAAGGAATATGGCCATAGCTTCGATAGGGAAGTGAGCTATCTTTGCGTTCACTCCGTTTTGCATCTTTTGGGTTATGACCATTTGGATGAAGGCGAAATGAAAGCACAGATGCGCCGGCGTGAAGATGCCATCATGGTAAAAATAGGCCTTTGACGGAGAAAATATAATGGAGAAAAAAAGACTTTTTGGCCCTGACCTTGTAAGAGCCTTAGCCTGCATCTTTGTTTTGGGTGTCCATTTTTATCTCTACACCGGCTTTTATGATCGCCCTTATCAGGGCGCAGCTATGATGATTAGCGTGCCCATTCGCATGGCTTTAATGACATGCGTACCCCTTTTCATGATGCTTTCCGGCTATCTCTGCGTGGGTAAAAAATGGAGCGCCGGCTATTATAAAGGCCTCATTCCCATTTTGCTTGCCTATATCGTCAGCGGCATTTTCTGCGTTGTTTTTATGCATTTTAATGAAGGCATACCCGCAGGCCCTCTCAGTATTGCCCGCCGCCTTTTGGATTTCACCGCCGTGCCTTATGGCTGGTATGTTGAGATGTATATTGGCCTGTTTTTGATTATTCCCCTTATCAATGCAGGGTGGAATGCTCTGCCCAAGGGCGGAAAGCTCTGCATAATGCTGGCCTTCTTCCTTCTTGGTATTCTTCCCAATGTGACCAATTATACCTATCAGCTTTTGCCCGACTTTTGGCTTGCCACCTATCCCTTGGCTTACTACACCGCAGGCGCTTGGCTGAAAGAGTATCCCGTTAAAACCAAAAGCCTATGGCTCATGCTGGGCTGGATTGCCTTCTCTTTGGCGGTTTGCCCCTTGCAGTATCATCTCTTTAAGAGCGCAAACTTCACATTCTCTCCCACAAACTATTTCTATAGCATGTTTGTGTTTGGAGGAACATTCTGCCTTTTTGCAGCGCTCATAAGAGTGAAGGGAGAAAAGCTTCCCAAATGGCTTAAATGGTGCATAGAGCGTATTTCCCGCCTTAGCTTTTGTATCTATATGCTCAGCTATATAGGCGATGCTATCATTTATCCCCGCCTTTGCGCTGTCGTGCCTCAGTTTGAAAATATTCTTATTTGGCATATTCCCTGCGTTATAATAAATCTCATATTCTCTGCAATTCTTGCATGGATAGTTGAGTTTATATGCGCTCAGATTATGAAGATAGTTCCCGTTATTGAAAATAAAATTATTAAAGTTAAACCCACTTTTGAGGAATAAGTGTCCTTGCCCTCAAAAGAGATAATTACAAAGGAGATTACGAAAAATGATTAACAAAACAGCAATGATTACCATTTGCGGCAGACCCAATGTTGGCAAGTCCACCCTGACCAATTCCTTGGTTGGTGAAAAGATAGCCATCGTTTCCAACAAGCCTCAGACCACCCGCAACCGTATAACTGCCGTTATTAACCGCGGAGATACCCAGCTTGTTATTATGGATACTCCCGGCTTCCATAAGCCCCGCACCAAGCTTGGCGACTATATGGTCAATGTTGTAAATGAGTCCATCCCCGATGTTGACCTCATTTTGCTTGTTGTTGAGCCCATTGCTAATATCGGACCTCAGGAGGAATCCCTCATTGCCCGCATTAAGCAGAGCGGCTGTCCCGCTATGCTTATTATCAACAAGATTGATACCCTTGAAAAGGAGGCTTTGCTTGCAGTTATTGCAACCTATGCCGAAGCCCACGATTGGAAGGCCATTGTTCCCATTTCCGCAATGCGCAAGAACGGCACAGACAAGCTTCTTGAGATGATGGAAGAATATGCCGTTGATTCTCCCGCTCTTTTCCCCGAAGATATGGTCACCGATCAGCCTGATAAGCATGTTTGCGCTGAAATCGTTCGCGAAAAGCTTCTCCGCTGCCTTGATAAGGAAATTCCCCACGGCACTGCCGTTGAAGTTACCCGTTTCATAGAGCGCGACGACGAGGTTATCGAGCTTGATGTTACCATTTACTGCGAAAAGGCCAGCCATAAGGGCATTATTATCGGCAAGCATGGAGCCATGCTTAAGAAAATCGGCGAGCAGGCTCGCCGCGATGTTGAGCGTTTTATGGGCACCAAGGTATTCCTTCAGACTTGGGTAAAGGTCAAGGAAAACTGGCGCGATAGCGACGTGCTCCTTCGCAACTTCGGCTTCAGCGAATAATTTTCCAATGATAATTCCCCTCTCTGTGTGAAAATATATGATCATAGGGGGACGGATATATGAAAGATAATTTTTGGGCAGTATTTCGTGATACCGGCGATATTTTCTGTTATCTGCTATGGAAAGCAGAGAGTAATCGGAAGAATAAATGTGAGGAGAAATAACTATTATTTCTCCGGTTCGCATCGGGAGTTTACATACCATGTTCAAGACCACAAAGGCCCTTGTGCTGAGGGAAACAAAATACAAAGAAGCGGATAAGATACTCACCGTTCTTACCTCCGATGAAGGCAAGATTACTGTGAAAGCTCGCGGCGCTTTAAGAAAAAGCTGCAAATATTCTGCCGCATCCCAAATGCTTTGTTATAGTGAAATGACCCTTTTCGGAAACAAGGGGAAATGGAGCATAAACGAAGCGGAGACCATTGAGCAGTTCCTCCCTTTGCGCGCGGATATAGAGCTGTTGTCTCTTGGCGCCTATTTCGCCGAAATGCTGGAGGCAGTCAGCGATGAGGATATTCCCAATCCCGAAATTTTGCAGCTTGGATTAAATAGTCTTTACGCATTGAGCAGGGGGATGTATTCTCCTGCCCATATAAAAGCGGTTTTTGAACTCAGACTAATGTGCCTTTCGGGCTTTGAACCGGATCTTTATGGCTGCGTGAGCTGCGGAGAGGAAGAAATAGAAGACGCTCTTTTCTCCATAAGAGGCGGTGTTATCCATTGCCGAGGCTGCAATCCCGGCTCTCCGGGAATCAGTATGCCGGTTTGCAGGGAAGCAATTGCGGCCATGAGATATATTTGTTTCTCTGAGCCTAAGAAGATTTTCTCTTTCAGCATACCCGAAAATGCCCAAAAACAACTTTATGATGTTGCGGAGGCCTATGTAGCCTCTCAGCTGGAACGCGGCTTTTCCTCTCTTGATTATTGGAAAAGCATTAGTTACAGAGGATAAATTGCTATGAAACTATATGAAAAATCATTAATAACTCTTGAGCTTCCTGCGGTGCTTGAGATGCTCTCCAAGGAAGCTGTCAGCATTCCTGCGAGAGAAAAATGCCTTGAAATCCGCCCCACAGCCCATGCTGCGGAGGTTAAAAGGCTTCTGGGCCAGACCAGCGCTGCCAAGGATATGATGGTGAAGCAGGGAAGTCCCAGCTTCAGCGGAGTTAAGGATGTTCGAAATGCCCTTGCCAGAGCTGATATGAGCGGTATTCTCAATACCCGCGAGCTTTTGGATATTGCAGGCGTACTCCAATGCGCCCGCCTTGCAAAGGCCTATGGCAACGGAGAGAGAATTGAAAAGAGCGATATTAATTATCTTTTCCTTTCCCTTCATGCCAATAAGTATCTTGAAGAAAAAATCCTCACCTCTATAACCGGTGAGGATGAAATTGCCGACCTTGCCAGCAAGGAACTTGCGGATATCCGCCGCAAAATGCGCGTTGCTGCAAGCAAGGTGAGAGAGGCGCTGCAGAAGATTATTTCTTCCCCCAGCTATGCAAAAGCTCTTCAGGAGCCTATTATCACAACCCGCTCCGATCGCTATGTTGTGCCTGTTAAGGCTGACCATAAAAATGCCATTCCCGGCCTTGTTCACGATATTTCCTCCTCCGGCGCCACGGTGTTCGTAGAGCCTATGGCCGCCGTTAAGGCAAATAACGAAATTCGCGAGCTTAAAGCTCAGGAGAAAAAGGAAATAGAGCGAATTTTGATGGAGCTTAGCGCCGAATGCGCCTCCTTCAGAGACGATATTTCCGCAGACTGCATTCTTCTCATAGAGCTTGATCTCATTTTTGCCAAGGCAAAGCTCAGCTATAAACTGGATTGCGGCGAGCCTGCAATTTCCGGGAGAGAAATTAATCTTAAGCGAGCACGCCATCCTCTTTTGCCTAAGGGTACTGCTGTTCCCATAGATGTGCGCCTTGGCGGCGAGTTCGACACTGTTGTTATCACAGGACCCAATACAGGCGGTAAAACCGTTTCTATCAAAACCATAGGTCTTCTGTCCGTTATGGCCGCCTGCGGCCTTCATATTCCTGCCGCTGACGGAAGTGAGCTGCCCGTATTTGAAAAAGTATTGGCAGATATAGGCGATGAGCAGAGTATAGAGCAAAGCTTGTCCACCTTCTCTGCTCACATGACCAATATTGTTGGCATATTGGAAGAGTGCGGAGAGAACACCTTGCTCCTTTTCGACGAGCTTGGAGCGGGCACAGATCCCACAGAAGGCGCGGCTCTTGCCATTTCCATCATAGAAAATGCCCGCAAGTGCGGCAGTCTCGTTGCGGCAACAACCCATTATGCCGAGCTTAAGGTTTATGCAACAACCACCAAGGGAGTGCAGAATGCCTCCTGCGAGTTTGATGTTGAAACCCTCAAACCTACCTATAAATTGCTTATTGGCATTCCCGGCAAATCCAATGCCTTTGCCATCTCCAAGCGCCTTGGCCTTCCTGAGCATATAATTGACGATGCCAAGAGCAGAGTAGGCACAGAAAGCGCCAGCATGGAAGAAGTGCTGGAAAAACTGGATTATCAACGCCAGCTTATGGAAAAGGAAAAGGACGAAATCGCAAGAAAACTGCGTGAAACCGAGGAAAATGCCAAAAAGAGCGCCCAGCTTAGAGCTGAGCTTGAGGTGCGTCTTGAAAAAGCGGAAATCAAGGCTAAGCGAGAAGCTAAAATTATCCTTGATGACGCACGCAGACAGGCCGAACAGGTTTTTGATGAGCTGGACCGCATCAGAAAAATGGAGAAGGGTGAGCGCGACCACCTTGCTGTTAACGAGGCCAGAGCTGCTCTTAGACGCAGCATGAACGAAGCTGAGGATAGTCTTGCCCGAAGCATGGAAAAGCCTCAGGAGCGCAAAGAATCCGCCAGAGAGATAAGAGTTGGCGATACTGTTGAAATTCGTTCCATGGGCATTAAAGCTGATGTTATCGCCATCGGTTCCGATAGAGTTCTTTCTTTGCAGGCAGGCATAATGAAGGTAAGCGCCCGGGAAGATGAAGTTCTGCTTATAGATAAGCCCAAGGTTGAGAAGAAATCTGTTGCAGAGAAATCTGCCGCAGCTCTTCGTTCCCTCAGTGTTTCTCCCGAGGTTGACCTTAGAGGCATGATGGTGGATGAAGCTCTCCTTGCCATGGAGAGATATCTGGATAGCGCTGTTATGGCGAAGCTTAAAACCGTTACCATTATCCACGGAAAGGGTACAGGTGCTCTCAGACAGGCAGTTCAAAAAGAGCTCAAGCAAAATCGTTACGTTAAAAATTATCGTCTTGGACGTTATGGCGAGGGTGAGATGGGCGTAACTGTAGTTGAACTCAAGTGACAAATGCATTATGCAGCTATAAAAAAGCCGATAGCATATTGACTGGAAAACGAAGTTTTGATAGAATGTATGCGTACAATTTTCGTTAAGGAGTGACGAATATGGTCATTAAGAGTGTCACCATTAATAATCAGGTTGGTCTTCATGCAAGACCTGCAACTTTCTTCATTCAGAAGGCAAACGAGTTCAGATGCAGCATCTGGGTTGAAAAAGATGATCGCAAGGTCAATGCTAAGAGCCTTCTTGGTGTCCTCAGCCTCGGTATTGTTTGCGGCACCACTGTGAACATCATTGCTGACGGTGTTGACGAAAAGCGCGCAGCCGATGAGCTCGCAGAGCTGGTCAACTCCAAGTTCGAAGAGTGATATTAATATCATATTAGGGGGCGTGTATTTTCTTACACGCCCCAATTTTAATTAAAATGGGAAATACTATCGATAAACTGAGAGAAAAAGCGAATATGCTGCCCTTGCTTCCCGGAGTTTACATTATGAAGGACGCCGGGGGCAAAGTTATATATGTTGGCAAGGCTAAAAAGCTGAAAAACCGCGTCACAAGCTATTTCCGCGGAGAGCATCTTCCCAAGGTAGAGGCTATGGTACGCAAGGTGGATGACTTTGAGGTAATAGTAGCCAATTCCGAGTTTGAGGCCCTTGTTTTGGAAAATTCCATGATAAAGCGCCATATGCCCCATTATAATATTCTTCTTAGGGACGATAAGGGTTATCCCTTCGTTCGCATAGAGGGCAAGAGGGAATATCCGCGCATAAGCATTGTTGGAAGAACTGCGGAAGATGGAGCCAAATATTTCGGCCCCTTTGGAAGCCGCGGCACAACCTTTGGCATTATTTCCGCTTTGAAAAAAGCTCTTATGCTGCCGGACTGCACAAGGCGCTTTCCCAGGGATATTGGCAAGGAAAGACCCTGTCTTAACTTTCAAATGGGCTTGTGCAGCGGATTTTGCACCGGAAAACCGGATGCTGACGAATATAATAAGCGCATTACTCAGGCTGAAATGGTGCTCTCAGGCAAAAGCTCTGAGCTTATCAAAATGCTGACTTCACAGATGGAAGAGGCGGCTGAGGAACTTCGGTTTGAACTTGCTGCTGAATATAGAGATAGACTTAGAGCCATAGAAAGTCTTGATAACCGCCAAAAGCTTATTGCCACAGCCTTTGCGGATACCGATGTTATAGGCTTTTATAGAGGCGCAAAAACATCATTTGCAGTGCTGCACTTCAATGGCGGAGATTTGGCGGGCAAGGACTTTGAACTTATGGACGAGCCCGTTGAAACCGATGGCGAAGCCCTTGGCCGACTTCTCATTTGGTATTATTCCAACAAAGGCACATGGCCAAAAGAAATCTTGCTTCCTTTTGAGACAGAGGATATGGAAGATGTTCAGAGTTTTCTTGCTGAACTTTCCGGAAGAAAAATTCGTCTTGCAGTACCTCAAAGAGGAGAGAAAGCCGCTCTTGTTGCAACGGCTCAGCTAAATGCCAAGGAAGAGGTTATGCGCGCCACAACCCAGTCCCAGCGCAGAAATAAAACCCTGGAGTGGCTTCAAAAAACCTTGGAGCTGCCTTCATTCCCCAACAGAATTGAGTCCTTTGATATATCCAATACAGGCTCTTTTGGCATAGTTGCGGCTATGGTTGTGTTCGTGGACGGCAAGCCTCTTAAGCGGGAATATAGAAAATTCCGCATAAAGGATAGCGAAGGTCAAGATGACTATGCCAGTATGTATGAGGCTGTTTACCGCCGCTTCCGCCGCTGCATAGAAGGCGACGAGAAGTTTGCTGAAGTTCCCGATTTGCTATTAATAGACGGCGGCGATACACATGCAGCCATTGCAGAGCGGGCGCTGAACGATTTAGGTCTTATATTGCCCGTTTTTGGAATGGTAAAAGATGACCGCCACAGAACGAGGGCTCTTATCACAAGTGATGGACAAGAAATCGGAATTGTTGGCAATCAAGCCGTATATTCCTTCATTGGAACGATTCAGGAAGAAGTTCACCGCTTTGCAATCGAATACCACCGCTCCCTCAGAAATGAGAGCATAGGCTCCGGACTTGATGCCATACCGGGAGTTGGCGAAAAAAGACGAAATATGCTTTTGAAGCATTTTAAGACCTTAAAAGCAATTAAGAATGCCGATGAGGCAGCCTTGGCCGTAGTTGTGCCCAAAAACACGGCAAAAGCCATATATGAATATTTCCATCAGGAGGGAAATTAAAATGAGAGTTATTACCGGCACTGCACGAGGCAGAAAGCTCAAAACACCCACAGGTTATGATGTGCGTCCTACCAGCGATCAGGTTAAGGAAGCCATTTTCAATATTGTTCAGTTTGACGTTGAAGGTCGCAGAGTCCTTGACCTTTTTGGCGGCACCGGCCAGCTTGGCATAGAGGCCAAGAGCAGGGGAGCGGGAGAAGTTGTAATAGTTGACCTTGCCCGCGACAGCGTTAAACTTATTAAGGATAATGTTTCCCATTGCCAGCTGGATTGCCGAGTTGTTCAGGCTGACGCAATAAGCTTCCTCCACGGATGCGGAAGTTTTGACCTTATTTTCATTGATCCTCCCTATGACTCAGATCTTGCCGAAAAAGCACTTTTGACCATCAAAGAAATTGACATCCTGTCAGAAGGTGGTATAATCGTGTGTGAAACTCGCAAGGAGACTCCCACTCCCGAATTGGAGGCGCCCTATAAAAAGCGCAAGGAGTATACCTACGGTAAAATTAAACTTAGCGTATACACAAAGGAAAGCTAAAAAATGAGTACTGCTATATATCCGGGCAGCTTTGACCCCATAACCCTTGGTCATCTCAACATTATTCGCCGAGCAAGCAAGATTTTTGATAAGGTTGTTGTTTGCGTTATGGTGAACAGCAGCAAAAGCCCCATGTTCACAAGGGATGAACGCCTTGAGCTTATTGAGCGCGTAGTGAAAAGATTTCCCAATGTTGAAGTTGACACCAGCAGCATCCTTTTGGCTGAATATGTCAAAAGATATGAGGGCGCTGTTCTTGTCAAGGGACTTCGCGCTGTCAGCGACTTTGAAAGCGAATTTCAGATGGCTATAATTAACAAGAAACTCAATCCCGAGCTTGAAACTGTATTCCTCACCAGCAGCGAGAAGTACACCTATATCAGTTCCTCCGTTGTTAAGGAAATGGCTAAGTATGGGGCTGATCTCACAGAGCTTGTTCCGTCCGAGATTTTGCAGGATGTTATTGAACGAAGCAAAACATATAAGAGATAAGAATATTAGGAGGAATTAGGACAAATGGAGAATAACAATATCCTTGATCTGCTTGAAATGCTTTATACAATGGTATCCGAAGCATGGGGCGTTCCCCTTGGAAATGACAAATGCATAATTGAAAGAGACAAGTTCCTGAACATCGTTGACGAAATCAAGGCTCAGCTTCCTGTTGAGGTTGCCGAGGCAAAGCGCCTTGTAACCGCAAGAGATGAGTTCATCGGTTCTGCAAAGCGCGAGGCAGAGTCCATCCGTCGTTCTGCCGAAGAAAGAGCCAGGGAGCTTATTGACGAGCAGGAAATTGTAAAGGCTGCCGCGCTTCGCAGCAATGAGCTTCTTGCCAATGCTGAAAACCGCACCCGCGAGCTTTATAAGGTTGCCAACAACTATGTTGACGATGCTCTGCGCCGCACTGAAGATGCAATTTCCGCAGCCCTCAACGAGGTTAGAAATTCCAGAAATGAGTTCCGCAGCGCAGCTGCCGCAGCTCAGAGAAATGCTGCAGAATAAGCTGAAAAAAATTTTTTACAAAATTATTAACAACACCTCCACAAGATTTTGTGGAGGTGTTTTACTTTATAATCTACATACTCCGTTTTGAGGTAAAAACAGAGGTTTTTGGGCCAAAAAATACCAAATTTTAGCGTAAAATTTTCCTTGACTTTTTTTATGTCTACCTCGTATAATGGTACTTGCAGTGGGGAGAAGTGGGGGAAAATGCACCACAAACCCATAAAAGTGGTACAAAAAGCCACGAATTAATAAATTTAAGGGGGTGAAGAGTCAATGACAGGTGAATATCAGCACAATCTGGATTCCAAAGGTAGACTTTTCATTCCTGCAAGACTGAGAGAAGAGCTTGGCAATATCTTTTATGTGACCCTCTCTATGGATAAATGTCTTTCGGCATATTCTGCCGATAGCTGGAGAGATTTTTCCGATAAGGTTAACGCCATGCCCTATGTTAAGCAGCGCAAGATGCGTCCGCTATTTGCCTATGCGGCCAAGTGCGAGCTTGACCCTCAGGGAAGAATTCTAATTCCTCAGAATTTGCGCGATTACGCAGGCCTTACCAAAAATGTTACAGTTGTTGGATGCAATAATCATGCAGAGCTTTGGGATGCCGCAGCGTGGAGTGAAATTAACGCAATAGAAACCACTCCCGAAAACATTTCTGCAGTAATGGAGGAGCTTGAGTTTTAATGGAATTTAAGCATTATTCTGTGCTCCTTTGGGAGTGCATAGACGCGTTGAATATTAAGCCTGATGGCATTTATATAGACGGAACACTCGGCATGGGTGGCCATAGCAAGGAGATAGTATCCCGCCTCACCACCGGCCGTCTTATCAGCATTGACAGAGATGAAAGAGCCATTGCAAGAGCGGGGGAGAGACTTAAGGAATATTCCGATCGTCTTACTCTTGTTCATGGAAATTTCCGCGACCTCAATTCCATTCTCAATGATTTTGGAATTGACAAGGTTGACGGTATGCTTTTTGACCTTGGCGTTTCTTCTCCTCAGCTTGACGAAACCGAAAGAGGATTTTCCTATATGTCCGATGCACCTCTGGATATGCGTATGGACGAAAGTGAAAGCCTTTCTGCGTGGTTTGTTGTTAATAAATGGCCCGAAGAGAAGCTCAGACGAATTCTCTATGATTTCGGCGAAGAGCGCTATGCTCCCCGTATAGCTTCTGCAATCGTTGAAAAACGTCAGACTAAGAGCATTGATACCACCCTGGAGCTTGTTGATGTAATTAAAGGCGCTATGCCTGCCGCTGCTCTCCGCGAAAAGCAGCATCCTGCAAAGCGCTCTTTCCAGGCAATCAGAATTGCCGTTAATGATGAGCTGGAAGCAATAAGCGAGCTTATGTCCTGCGCGGCTGACCATTTGTCTCCCGGCGGACGCCTTGCTGTTATCAGCTTCCATTCTCTTGAGGACAGAATTATAAAGAACTCCTTCCAGTCCCGCGAGCGCGGCTGCACCTGCCCCCGTGAATTTCCTGTGTGTACCTGCGGCTTCGTTCAGACTCTGAAAAGTGTAACCCGTAAACCCATTCTGCCCTCTGCCAAGGAACTGGATGAAAATCCTCGTTCCAGAAGCGCAAAACTGAGAGTTGCCGAAAGGGTCTGATGAAAGGATGGCCCCATGGCGGTGAAGAGCAAGGATATTTACGGTCGATACGGAGTTTATGGCTCCTTGGCTTATGATTTCAAAACTTCCCACACTTTCCCGGAGGATGCCTATTCGGTCATTTCCGAGAAAAAGAAGAAAAATCATAGGAAAAAGACCAAATCTCCTGCCTTGCTTGTCAGCTGCATATTGACGGCTGCGTTGCTTTTCACCGGAGTTATGCTTCGCTCTTCAATGGTGGTTTTGTCGGAGGAAGTTTATTCTCTCCGCAATGAGGTTGAAAATCTGCTGGAAGAGCAAACGAAACTTAAAATAAGCCATGAAAAAGCATTTCCTCTCCAAGAGACAGAGAAATATGCCATAGAATTTTTGGGTATGCAAAAGCCAATGCCATATCAAATAATTTATATTGATGTGGATGAACCAAAGGAAGAAACCTTGATTTCCGGTGAGGAAAAAAACATAAATTTCTTCTCCTTTCTTCGGGAATATTTTCCCTTGTGACCATGATATATTTATCCCGTGATAGTTCTTATTTCGGGAGAATATTATGGCGCATAATAAAGTGAATAAGGGCGGTAGACCGCCGGATAAAAAGATGCTGAGCCGCACACTTATACTTATGTTGGTGTGCGGCCTTGCTGCGTTTTCTGTGCTCATTGGAAGGCTGTTTTATTTGCAGATAATCAAACATTCTGAGTATGAAGCCCTTGCCATTGAGCAGCAGCTTCGCGAAACAGTGCTGGATAATGGCAGAGGAACTATATATGACCGCAATATGAATATCCTCGCCATAAGTGCTGACGTGGAAACTATTTATATAAGCCCTGCGGAAATAGCTATGCATGGGGAAGATGCCAATTTAATAGCAGAAGGCTTGTCGGAAATATTGGGAGTTAGCCGGGAGAAAATTCTTGAAATGTCCGAAGACACGTCCTCGTGGTATAAAACCGTAGCACGAAGGGTTGAGGCTGATGTTGCCGAAAAAGTGCGGGAATTTAAGAACGAATATTCCTTGAAAGGTATTAAAATAGAGGCTGACACCAAAAGATATTACCCATATGGCTCCCTTGCATCTCATGTTATAGGTTATACAGGTTATGAGAATATAGGCCTATCCGGTATGGAACTTAGCTTAGATAATGCTCTTAGCGGAGAAAAGGGACGTGTAGTAAAGATAAAAAATGCATATGGCACAGATATGCTGTATACAAAGTTTGAAGAATATATAGCCAGAGAAGAAGGGCGGGATGCTGTTTTAACAATTGATAGCAGCATTCAGTATTATCTTGAAAAACATCTGAAACAGGCTATAGCTGATTATGATATTCAAAATGGTGCAGCTGCCATAGCTATGGATGTTAATACTGGAGAAATCCTTGGGATGGCATCTATGGGAAATTTTGATCCCAATAACTATCAGCTCTTGGGAGAAAAGGACCAACAATTGCTGGATGAAGTTTCAAACGAAGAGGAGAAGGAAAACTTAAGGGCAACTCTTCAACAGAAAATGTGGCGCAATAAGGCAATTTCAGACACATATGAGCCCGGTTCCACCTTCAAAATAATTACTCTTGCCATGGCTCTTGAAGAGGGATTGGTGGGAGAAAACGAACATTTTTACTGCGGAGGACGAATTTCCGTTATCGGTGACGCCGCAGGTAAAGGTCGTAAATGCTGGAAAACAACAGGCCACGGAGACCAAACTCTCACCCAATGTATGCAGCATTCCTGCAATGTTGCCCTTATTCAAATCGGCCAAAGAGTTGGAGCGGATAAATTCTATGACTATGTGGAGGCTTTCGGGCTTTTTGATGAAAGCGGAATTGAACTGGGAGGAGAGGCTGACAGTCTATGGTGGAACGAGGAGATTTTTTGCGATGAAAATAATCTAACTCAGCTGGCGGCGGCATCCTTTGGTCAAACTTTTACCATAACCCCTTTGCAGCTTATAAGGGCAGTGAGCGCCTGCGTAAACGGGGGCAAGCTTGTGCAGCCTCATTTTGTAAAGGGTTTTGTTGATGATTCAGGAAAAATTATTTCAACTGATGAGCAATTTGTCTCAAAGAAGGTTTTGAGCGAGAGTACAAGCGAATCAATCAGAGAAATACTTGAGCAGGTTGTGTGCGACACAAAAGAGGGCACGGGAAAAAATGCCTATGTGGCCGGATACAGAATTGGAGGCAAAACGGGAACAAGTACGAAAACTGTGCTTGAGGCAGACGGAACCAAGGAATATATTGTTTCGTTTATAGGCTTTGCCCCTGCAGATGAACCTGAAATATGCATCCTTGTGCTCCTTGATAATCCCAGCAGCAAGACGGGGCTATATATTTCGGGAGGAAACATGGCCGCGCCCACGGTCGGAAAAATGTTTGCGGATATTTTGCCCTGCATGGGAATAATGCCTGTTTATACCGAAGAGGAAAAGGAACTTATGGATAAGGTGGTTCCCGATGTTGTGGGCTTATCTCTTGGCGAAGCAGAAAAGATAATAAAAGAAACAGGTTTTAGCTGCGAAGTTCGCGGTGAGGGAGAATACATAAGTGATATGCTTCCATCTCCCGGTAATGCTGTTGCTTCAAAAAGCCAGATATTACTTTATCTTGGCGACTCCAAACAGGGGAATGACAGGGAAGTGCCAAGCCTTATAGGGTTGAGCTATGCGGAAGCGGTTGCTAAACTTGCATATAATGACCTATATGCCTCTACCGATTTTTGCGGCTTGCCTTATGACGAAACCATATTGGTAAGTGAGCAAGAAGTTATACAAGGAACTATGGTAAAAGCTGGAGAGGTAATTGAACTTGAACTTATAGATGTTGACACGGCAATATATGGTTTATATTGAAATTTATTGAAATATAGTATATAATACATTGTTTGATAAATGCCCAAAGGAGGCTAACTTTTTGAAACTTAAAGATATACTCAGAGATATTGATTATATAGAACTCGCTGCAGATGCAGAGCTTGAAATAAGCGGCATTTGCTATGATTCAAGACAGTCATCTCCCGGCCAGCTTTTTGTGGCTGTAACGGGTTTTGCCAGCGATGGACATAGATTTATTCCCATGGCAGTAGAAAAGGGGGCATCCGCCGTTTTGTGCGAGAAGGCTCCCGAAGTGGATGTTCCTTATGTCCTTGTTAAAAACACCCGCTACGCCATGGCCATTGCTTCCCGCAATTTCTTTGGCGATCCTGCTTCCAAGATGCATATTATTGGCCTTACCGGCACTAACGGAAAGACCACCAGCACTTATCTCATAAAGCACATGCTTGAGCAGTGCCTTGGCGCCAAGGTTGGTCTTATCGGCACCAATGCCAACATGATTGGCGATGTGGAACTTCATACAGAGCGTACAACTCCCGAAAGCTACGAGCTTCATAAGCTTTTTGCAGATATGTATGATGCAGGATGCAGCTATGTTGTTATGGAAGTTTCCAGCCACGCCCTTGTGCTTGACCGTGTTGCAGGAATAAAATTTGAAGTAGGTTCATTCACTAATCTTACTCAGGATCATCTTGATTTCCACAGCGATATGGATGATTATGCCGGAGCAAAGGCTATGCTTTTCGCCAGATGTATGCATGGCTGCGTGAATGTTGATGATGCTTATAGCAAGGTTATGCTTGATGGCGCTAAGTGCGATGTGCTCACTTACTCCATTGATAATCCTTCCGGACTTAAGGCAGAAAATGTTTGCCTTGAACCCGCCGCGGTTAAATTTACTGCAATCCACGGAGAAGAAAAAGAGGAAATATCTCTTGCTATTCCCGGAAGATTTTCCGTTTATAATGCTCTTGGCGTTATTGCCTGCGGACTTCAGCTGGGGCTTAGCCTTTCTCAGTGCGCCGAGGCTATGAAGAGCGCAAAGGGTGTTAAAGGCAGAGTGGAAACCGTACCCACCGATGGAGATTACACCGTTGTTATAGACTATTCCCACACTCCCGACTCTCTTGAGAACGTTCTTAAAACCGTCAGAGAGGCCACAAAAGGTCGTGTGGTTGCCCTTTTTGGCTGCGGCGGAGACAGAGACCGCGCCAAGCGTCCCATAATGGGCAGAATCGGAACGGAACTTTCCGATTTCGCCATAATAACCAGCGATAACCCTCGAACTGAAGATCCCGATGCAATTATCGAAGATATTCTTGCAGGCGTAAATGTTGATAGCGAGCGCTATGTTGCTATTACAGACCGCGTGGAGGCTATTCGTTACTCCATTGAAAACCATCTTCCCGGAGATATAATTGTTCTTGCGGGCAAGGGACACGAAACATATCAGGAAATCAATCACCAGAAGTTCCATATGGATGAACGAGAGATAGTTGCAGATATTTTGAAGGAGAGAGAAATAAAATGACAATTCAGCTTATTCTTGCTTTGGTTATATCTTTTTGTGTTGCCGCAGGCACAGGAGCTAAGCTTGTTCCTTACCTGAGAAAAATAAAGGCCGGTCAGGAAATTCGCAAAGATGGCCCCACCTGGCATATGGGCAAGTCCGGCACTCCTACCATGGGCGGCATTATGTTCATTTTGGGCGCTATTGTTGTTTGCCTTACTGTTGGCTTCAAGAGCATGCTGGAAGGCGACTTCACCCACATAATCGTTCTTGTATTTGCCCTTGTTTTCGGCATCATCGGTTTCATCGATGACTATGAAAAGCTCCGCAAGAAGCAGAATCTTGGCCTTACTGCAAAGCAGAAGTTCCTCCTTCAGCTTGTTGTTGCCATTGCCTTCATTTATCTTCTTCGTCTTTGCGGCATTATTAATGCCAGCGCTACCAAGGCTCACTGCATCGACCTCTATATTCCTTTTGTCAATGTAAGCATTGCTGTCAATGAGATTATCTATATCATCTTTGCAGCTTTCGTTATCGTTGGCTGCGTCAACGCTGTTAACATCACCGACGGTGTTGACGGCCTTTGCAGCGGCACCAGTCTGCCCGTATTCCTTTTCTACACCTTTATGTGCTTCTTCTGGGGCAAGGAATATCTGGGACTGGGTATTTTCTCCGCCGCTATAACCGGCGGCCTTATTGGCTTCCTTCTTTATAACTTCAATCCTGCCAAGATTTTCATGGGCGATACCGGCAGCCTCTTTTTGGGCGGCGCCGTTGTGGCCTGCGCTTTCGCATACGATATTCCCCTTGTGCTCGTAACTCTTGGCATTGTTTATATCATTGAAACTCTGTCTGACATCATTCAGATTGTTTATTTCAAAGCTACTCACGGCAAGCGCTTCTTCAAAATGGCACCCTTCCATCATCATTTGGAGATGGGCGGATGGACAGGCAAGAAGTGGAAGGAGAGAGAGCTTTTTGTTCTCTTCACCTGCGTATCTCTTGTTTTTGCCATAATCAGCTTCCTGGGAGTCTTTGCAAAAATCTGATTTTCTAATGCTTGGGAGGTAGCATGGAATATTCCGAAAATCGACTTCTGGACTTAAGCTATGCTCACCGACCCAAGAAAGGGAAGGTTGATACTCCCTTTGCAGTTTTAACTTTGCTGCTTTTGGCTATCGGAGTTATGATGGTTCTTTCTGCATCCTTTGCAAGAGCCTATTATGACCCGGATAAAAAGGCTACATACTATTTCACGCGCCAGCTTTGTTTTGCTTTAAGCGGTTGCGGAATAATGTATCTTGCGTCTCTTATCCCCATATCCTTTTTTCGCCGCTGGGCATTTCCTTCGCTGGCCTGCGCATTGGCCCTGCTCTTGCTTGTTCTTGTTGCGGGGACGGAAGCAAACGGCGCTAAACGATGGTTTTCCATTGCAGGAGTTAGCTTTCAGCCATCCGAAATTGCAAAACTTGCAGTAATTTTGTTTGACGCTCAGCTTATATGCAAATATAAGGGCAAAATGCATTCCTTTGCATACGGCGTATTTCCCTTTGCCCTTGTGGCGGTTTTAGTTGTAGGCTTACTGATTTTAGAGCCTCATTTGTCAGCATCCATAATTATTCTTGGCGTTACAGCTGCCTTGATGTTCATGGGCGGAACTTCTCTTAAATGGTTTGTTGTTTTGGGAAGTGTTGCTGTTGCAGCCTTAGCCATTATGGCCTTTGGAATGGATTATTCCTCGGATAGAATTTCAGCATGGCTGGACCCTTTTGCCGATTCTTCCGACACTGGATATCAAATAGTTCAGTCTTTATATTCCATTGGCTCAGGTGGCCTCAGCGGCCTCGGGCTTGGACAAAGCAGACAGAAGAATCTCTATCTTCCGGAAGAGCATAATGACTTTATTTTTGCCGTTGTTTGCGAAGAGCTTGGCTTTATCGGTGCCTGCGCCATTTTGGTATTGTTTGCCTTGCTTATACTGAGAGGATTTTGGCTTGCCATGCATTGCAGGGATAGATATTCCTTCCTTGTTTGCGGAGGAATAAGCTCCCTTTTGGCCATTCAAGTAATTTTGAATGTTGCTGTTGTAACTAACCTTGTACCCTGCACAGGAATATCCCTTCCGTTTTTTAGCTATGGAGGAACAGCTCTTTGGCTGCAGTTAGGGGAGATGGGGATTATTCTTTCCGCTTCACGACGTGTCAATGAGAAAATAAATAAAGGGTCGAAGTAGATTGCTTCGACCGTATAAGGAGCTAATATCTATGAAATTTCTGTTTACCTGCGGTGGTACCGCCGGTCATATAAATCCCGCAATTGCAGTTGCTGGCAGACTTAAGCAGCTTATTCCCGATTGCGAAATTCTGTTTATTGGCGCAGAGGGTAAAATGGAAACAAGTCTTGTTCCCAGAGAGGGATATGAAATCAAGACTATCGAAATTTCCAATATTAGCCGCAGTCTCTCCCTGAGCGGAATTAAACATAACATACATACTCTGAAAACCGTTCTTACCGGAACCTCTGCTGCAAAAAAAATTGTAAAGGAATTTGGAGCAGATATTGTCATCGGCACAGGCGGATATGTTTGCTACCCTGTGCTGAAGGCAGCAAAAAAGCTTGGAATACCCACTATTGTCCATGAATCCAATGCCGTTCCCGGCCTTACTACCAAACTTCTCTCCAAGAGCGTTGATTGTGTTATGGTGGGCTTTGAAAAGGCAAAGGAGAACTATCCTGCCGGCGTTAATGTGGTGTACACAGGAACTCCTGTGCGAACTGATTTTCTTGCCTATGACAAGAAGAGAGCCAAGGAGGAACTGGGCATAAGCGAAGATAAGAGCCTTGTCGTTTCCATTTGGGGCAGCCTTGGCAGCGGACATATGAACACTATAATGAAGGACTTCGCACCCATTGCCTCAGAAAAATGCGCTTTTCACTTTATTCACTCCGCTGGTAAGGGCGGATTTGATAAGCTTGCTGCTTCCCTGGATGAATCTTGTCCTGATAGACTTGAAAAGGGCGTTGATGTGCGTCCCTACATTTATGATATGCCCAGAGTAATGGCAGCTGCAGACCTTATCATGTGCCGCAGTGGCGCATCAACTCTTGCCGAACTCACAGCTATCGGAAAACCCGCGCTGCTAATTCCTTCTCCCAATGTTACCAACAACCATCAGGAGAAAAATGCTAGAGTTCTTGAAAGCGCCGGAGGCGCCCGCGTTCATCTTGAGGGCGAATTTACTGCCGAAAGCCTTTATGATGAAGTTTGCGATATGATAGCCAATAAGGCTGCTCTTGATAGCATGGGCAAGGCAATGCTTGCTGCCGGAGTTTCCGACTCCACAGATAAGATTGCCGATATAATCCTTGGTTATCTCAATAAATAATTATCATTAATTTCTTTCTCCGCATAGAATGGCATGAAAATATTGCTTGCGGAGGGAAAATATGCCCCTATGGAGAATACGCGGAGGAAACCGACTGCAGGGCTCAGTAAGTGTTCAAGGGTCTAAAAATGCTGTTTTGCCGATTATGGCAGCTTCTTTGCTTGGCGGCGGCATATCAAAATTAACGAATTGTCCGCTTTTATCCGATGTTAACGCTTCTGTTGATATCCTGCGCCATCTTGGATGCGAGGTAATAATAGATGGCCACGAAATCACCATTGATTCGCGAAATGCCTATCGCAGCTTCATACCCCATGAGCTGATGCTTAAAATGCGCTCGTCTGTTATGTATAT
>JAFYUG010000398.1 GCA_017558545.1 Oscillospiraceae bacterium
GCTCGTGGTGGTGCTCATGGCAGCCGCAGTTGGGATCGTGGCACTCATGGTCATGATGATGCTCATGGCACTCGCACTCATGGTCATGGTGGTGATGCTCATGATGATGCTCGTGGCACTCGCACTCATGGTCATGGTGGTGATGCTCATGATGATGCTCATGGCACTCACACTCGTGGTCATGGTGGTGGTGATGGTGATGATGCTCGTGGTGATGCTCCATCTCCTCAAGCTCGTGAGCCAAAGTGTCGCAGCCCTCAATGGCCTCCAATATCTGCTTGCCGCTGAGCTGCTCCCAGGGAGTTGTGATAATAAGAGCCTCGGGGTTCTTGCCGCGGAGAATTTCAAGAGTGGCGGAGAGCTTTTCCTCGCTCATATTCTGAGTGCGGCTGAGGACTATTGCCTTGGCGTTGGACACCTGATCGTTATAAAATTCGCCGAAGTTTCTTGCGTAAACCTTGGCGCGTACGCCGTCGCAAACTGCGGTGGCGGAGGCAATGGTGAGGCCTTCAATGGCAGAAACGGCCTTGATAATGTCGCTGAGCTTGCCAACGCCGGAGGGCTCGATGAGGATACGGTCGGGGGCGTACTCGGCGAGCACCTTGCCCAGAGCGGTGGCAAAATCGCCCACCAGAGAGCAGCAGATGCAGCCGGAGTTCAGCTCGTTAACCATGATGCCGGCTTCCTCCATGAAGCCGCCGTCAATACCGATTTCGCCGAATTCGTTTTCGATGAGGACAATTTTCTGTCCCTCATAGGCTTCGGCAATAAGCTTTTTTATAAGAGTGGTCTTGCCTGCTCCGAGAAAACCGGAGAAAATATCAACCTTGGTCATATGTGAAACACTATCCTTTACTGTGTAATTTCCAAATACATATTATATCACCTATTTTCTGCCGCTTCAACTTGTTTTTGCGCTGAATGCAGGGAAAGGGCGAAGGGGGGAGGCCTTGCTATCATTGACAAAAATCGTTGATTTTAGTATAATAACTGTGTCTGTGCTCAGACAAAAACATTAAAAATTATTGCATCAGGAGATGTATTATGGCTAAATATTGCGTAAAATGCGGAAAAGCGCTGCCCGAGGGTGTGGAGATATGCCCCGATTGCAACGCCCTTGGCCAGTCCGAGGCCGATGCCGCTCTTTTCACCATGCTTTCCAACGCCGAAATTTGGCGCGAGAGCGATGCTGAGGAGCAGAAAAGACGTGAACGCGCCGAAAAGCGCCGCAAAAACAGAAAAAGAAACACCATCATAACCGTGGCAATCATCCTTGCTATCGCCATCGCCGCCCTTGTTCTCTTCTTCATGCCCGTAAGCCAGATGCAGAGAGCTTTGGATAATGGCGACTACGAAGGCGCTCTTGCCATTTGGAACGAGAGCCTTTCCGATAAAGAGGCCAGCGAACGCACTCAGGCAAAGCTTGTTGCCGCCGCCGAAGAAATCCTCCGCGCTCTCTCCCAGCGCGAAATTGATGACCAGGCCGCCGAGCTTGCCATGGGCAATCTGAAGGCCTTCGGCTCTTTCACCGATGCTCTTCTCGCTCCCGTGCAGAAGGACATGGACGCCCTCTTCGCCTCCACCGACAGCATGGCAAAGGGCGACGAGCTTTTCGAAGCCGGCGAGTATCTTGCCGCCTGCAATTACTACCGTCTTGTAAGCGAGAACGATGCCTATTATTCCGACGCCCTTAAAAAGGCGGACAGAAGCCTTGAAAAGTATGCCGACGGCGTTATCGCAGAGGCAAGCGCACTTATGAACGAGGGCGAATTCACCGCCGCCATTGAGTGCCTCAAGCTGGGTGACGGCGTGCTGGCCGACTATGGCACCTTCTCCGCCGACATAGACGCAAAAATCGAGGATTGCTACGCCCTTTATGAGGAATATATCCTCACCACCGCAAAAGACCTCGCCGCCACCGAGGACTATGTTTCCGCCCGCGAAACCGTCCGCGCCTGCGTTGAGGACTATGGCTTCGTCACCGAAGCTCTCACCGAGGCGCTGAAGGAATACGCCGATGCCGCCGATAAGCAGCTGGTGGAAAAGACCATAGCCAATGCCGGTGTGCTCTATGGCGAAGGCAAATATGCCGAAACCTTCGAAAGCCTTGAGGCTATACTGGACGGCCTCTCCTCCGAGGATAAGACCACCGTTAAAAACAGCATAGGCGACTATGAGCGCCTTTTCGCCCACGATATGTGCGCCAAGGCCGACGAAACCTATGGCGGCGACCGCCACAAGGTTGCCGACGCCATTGAAGGTCTCGAGAAGGCTCTTGAAATCCGCGATCTTGACGATATAGACAGCAAGATTGACGCTCTTGAGATTTTCCTGCCCTTTGACCTTATCATTGACGCCTACTCCCACAAGGAGGGCGAGGTTAACCGCAACTCCACCGACTTCAAGGCCATAGCCGGAGAGAAGTACGGCAAGTGGATGTGGGGCCGCAACGAGGCCTACATCACCTTCGAGCTGGACGCCGAGTATGACGTTTTCGAAACTGTCTTTGCCGTTCGAGGAGACACCAAGGATGATAAGAGCGCCTATTTCGAGGTTTGGGGCGACGATACCAAGATTTATACAAGCGATAAGCTCGCTTCCGATGATGAAACCACCGCGGTTTCCGTCAGCGTGGATGTAACCGGCGTCAAGGTGCTGAAGATAGTGTTCTACTGCGACTACGAAGCATCCCCCACGGAAAACGGATATAGCTACCACGGCCTCTGCAACGCCGAGGTATACAGAAAAGATAAGTAAAAAAATAACCATGAGCATAACAAGGCACCGACATGTATTGTCGGTGCCTTGTTTTATTTTTAATATAAAAACACGGGCTATTAGGCGGTCGCCCCACCCCCGCGATGCCAATTTATGCATCGGATGCATATTTCTCTTGAGATTTCAACTAAAATCGACTAAAATACCATTGGACTCCCCTAAATCTACACAAAGAGGATCATACATGGAAGTTAACTACCGCTGGAAAAAGCACTACAAAACCGCGAAATACCCCATGCGTCAGCCTGCATGGCTCACATGGGTCATTTGGATTTTGTCCAAAATCTGCCTCATCGGCAAGAACTACACCCTTGAAACCATAGACATGGAGGTGCTCGAGCCGCCCTACATCATCTTCAGCAACCATCAGGCCTTCATAGACTTTGAGCTGGCCGCCATGGTGACCCACCCCAGAAAGGTGAACAACGTTGTTAACATCGACGGCTACCACATGATGCCCTGGCTGCTGACATGGATAGGCTCCATCTGCACCCGCAAATTCACCACCGACTTTCACCTTGTTAAATCCATCCGCCGCGTAATCCAAAACGGCGACATACTCTGCATGTACCCCGAGGCCCGCTACACCCCCATCGGCACCACTTCCTTCCTGCCCGATTCTCTGGGCCGGCTGGTGAAGATGAATAAAGTGCCTCTGGTGGTGGTGACCCACCACGGCAACTATCTGTATTCCCCCTTCTGGGCTTACAAGAATAAGCACAAAGTCCCCCTGCGCACGGTCTTCCGCCAGGTGCTCAC
>JAFYUG010000399.1 GCA_017558545.1 Oscillospiraceae bacterium
GACTGGGGGATAAGGGTAGCGATTACGCATAACTTAAATAGAAGCTAACCTTCAGCTTTATCCCCCCTGTCGGCTAAAGCCGACATCCCCCCTTGGAAAGGGGGGCTTTAAATATTTAATTCCTCCCATGAATTGACCTTTGCATATAGCCATGATATAATATGGTGTTTTAATATACTTATATTTAATTGATATGGAGAAATACTTATGTGGATAGCAGATAAATGGCAGGATTTTGAGCTTATAGACTGTTCCAGAGGCGAAAAGCTGGAGCGTTGGGGCAATCAGATTCTCATCCGTCCCGACCCTCAGGCAATTTGGCAGACCCCCAGAAATAACCCCCTCTGGAAAAAGCCCTCCGCCCGCTACAGCCGCTCCAGCACCGGCGGCGGCCATTGGGACAAGGCCTCCGTGCCCCAGCAGTGGCAGATTAAATACGGCGAGCTCACCTTCAACGTTAAGCCCATGAACTTCAAGCACACCGGCCTCTTCCCCGAGCAGGCCAGCAACTGGGACTACATTATGGAGAAAATCCGCTCCGCAGGCCGTCCCATCAGCGTGCTGAACCTCTTCGGCTACACCGGCGCTGCCACCGTGGCCGCAGCCAAGGCAGGAGCCAGCGTTTGCCATGTTGACGCCGCCAAGGGCATGGTTGCATGGGGCAAGGAGAACGCAGAGGCCAGCGGCGTCCGCGAAGCTCCCATCCGCTGGATAGTTGACGATTGCGCCAAGTTTGTTGAGCGCGAAATTCGCCGCGGCAAGCGCTATGACGCCATTATCATGGATCCTCCCTCCTACGGCAGAGGCCCCGGCGGCGAGGTCTGGCGTCTTGAGGACAATATATGGGACTTTGTTGAGCTATGCAGCAAGGTGCTCAGCGACGATCCCCTTTTCGTAATCATCAATTCCTACACCACCGGCCTTTCCGCCTCCACCATTGGCTACATTGCCGACAGCATTTTCACCAAGCGCTTCGGCGGCCACAGCGAAAGTCAGGAGCTTGGCCTTCGCGTTACCGACACCGGTCTTGCCCTCCCCTGCGGCTCCAGCTGCAGATGGGAGAGATGAAAGCCCTATAAGGCTCCCCTACCCGAGGGGAGCTGTCACGCGAATGCGTGACTGAGGGGTTTGGAGGATATTTTGAGCGCTCAAATAGTTGTAGAAACCCCTCCGTCATTTGCTAAAGCAAATGCCACCTCCCCTCGAATAGGGGAGGCTAATAAGGAATAATTATTATGACAAACCCTATCATCAAAATAGAAAACTTAACATTTGCCTATTCCGACACGGACTCGCCGGTTATTGAAAATCTCTCCCTTGAGATTGAGCGGGGCAGCTTCGTGGCGGTGCTGGGTCATAACGGCAGCGGAAAAAGTACCCTTGCCAAGCACCTCAACGCCGTTTTAGTCCCCACAAGGGGCAAGGTTTGGGTCTGCGGCATGGATTCAAGCGACGAAGAGCGCCTTATTGATATTCGCCGCCGGGTGGGTATGGTTTTCCAAAACCCCGATAACCAGATTGTTGCCAGCGTTGTGGAGGACGATGTGGCCTTCGCCCCCGAAAATCTTGGCGTGCCCTCCGCAGAAATCCGTCAGAGGGTTGATGAGGCGCTGAAAAGCGTTGGTATGTATGATTACCGCCTCCACGCCCCCCACCGTCTCAGCGGCGGTCAAAAGCAGCGGGTTGCCATTGCAGGCGTGCTGGCCATGGAGCCTGAGTGCATAGTCCTCGACGAGCCCACGGCCATGCTTGACCCCATAGGCCGCCGTGAGGTTTTGGCGGCTATTGAAAAGCTGCGCCGCAAAAAGGGCATGACGGTTATACTCATAACCCACCACATGGATGAGTGCATAGGCGCCGACCGCCTCATAGTTATGAGCGGCGGCAAAATAGTCTCCGACGGCGCGCCCAAGGCGGTTTTCTCCGAGGTTGAGAAAATGTGCGATGAGGGTCTTGCCGTTCCCGAGACCACAGAGCTTATTTACGGCCTTAAAGCCGCAGGATGGGATGTTCCCATAGACGCCCTCAGCGTTGAAGAATGCGCCGATGCCATAGCGGCGGCGTTGGAGAACATTTAAAGCCTCCCTTGTGTAAAGGGAGGTGGCCGAGCGTTAGCGAGGTCGGAGGGATTGC
>JAFYUG010000400.1 GCA_017558545.1 Oscillospiraceae bacterium
GCACCGCCGAGGAACTGAAATCAACATCGGCTGCGCCTATCCCCGCAAGGAAGTAACTGCCCAGGAAGTTAAGGGTCGCTGCCTCCTCACCGGCCTGCCCAAGACCGTAACTGTCACCTCCTATGATATGATCGAGGCTCTTGAAGAGCCCATCACTCATATTCTGGAAACTATCCACATGGTTCTGGAGCGCACTCCTCCCGAGCTGGTTGGCGATATCTCCGTAAACGGCATCGTCATGAGTGGCGGCGGCAGCCTCATTTGGGGTCTTGATAAGCTGGTAACCAGCCGCACCGGCATTGAGGCCGTTGTTGTGGACGATCCTCTTGCCTGCGCAGCCTATGGCGCCGGTAAGATGCTCCGCGAGCTTGCCCATATGCAGGACGGCATGATTAACCTCGCCAGAAGAAAACAGATGAAATAAGCAAAAAAGAGCCAAGCTAATGCTTGGCTCTTTTTTAATGCTTTTTTATTCCTCGTCTATTTCGTCCATCAATCTCATGCCTGCGGTGTCGGTAACGGGGAGGGAGAAACAAATTGCGCCTGCCTCGGTTCCAACTCCGGCTTCGTCCATAATGGAGCGCATGATGGCGTTTTTCTGATCCTTGCGGACAACGATAAATACCATTTCCTTTTCGGGAACAATGGTAACACCCATAAACTTTTCCGCAAGATGGCTGCCGGTGCCTCTGGCGTGGATAACGGTGCCGCCTGCTGCGTGAACCTTTCTGGCCGCGTCCATAATAAGGTCGGAGTAGCCCTGGTTACTTATGGTTATAAGAAGCTCATATTTGGTGTCTTTCAATTCGGATTCCTCTCCTTTAACGAAGTTCTGGCCGCTTTTGAGGAAGTTCAGGGCCTTTGTTCCGCCTATGCTGCTGAGGGGAACGAGGAATGCAATTCCTATGCCGGGAATATCAATGTTGATTTTGCGTCTAAGCTCCCTCTTGATCTCCTTCCATTTCTCGTCGGTGACAACATGGAAGATAAGAGTTTTCTCGGAGCCGTCCAAGCCGAAGTAGTCTAAAATCTCGCTGGAAGCAGTGCCTTTGCCGAGGCTGAGGAAAGCAACCTCAAGGCCAAGGTCTGTGTAAAAATCAAGAAATTTTCTTGTGAGATTTCGGCTTGTTATAGTCACCATCATATGCAGTTGGCTCATAGCTTCACCTCTACATGGTTTATTATCAAAGTTCGATTATTCCATCCTCGTCCTCTATAAAGGCGGGGATGTTGGCTTTTCTGCGCTTAGCGTTCTTAATCATGCTGATAAGGCCCAAAATCTGAATTGTGATAAGGGGAGTCATAGCAACCATGGCAACAACGCCAAAGGCGTCCGCGGCCAGATTTCCGCCGGTGGCCACGCAGGCGCCCTGAGCAAGGGGCAGCAGGAAAGTGGCGGTCATGGGGCCGGAGGCAACGCCGCCGGAGTCAAAGGCTATGGCGGTGAAGATTTTGGGAACAATAAAGCTCAGCCCCAGGGCTATAACATAGCCGGGAATAAGGAAGTATAAAATGGGAATGCCGGTTAAAACGCGAATCATGGCAAGGGCAACGGATGCGGCAACGCCCAGAGAGAGGCTCGTGCCCATGGCCTTTGCGGAAATCGCGCCTTCGGTAATCTCTTCAACCTGATGGTTGAGAACGTAAACAGCAGGCTCGGCCTTGACTATGAAAAAGCCCATAAGAGC
>JAFYUG010000401.1 GCA_017558545.1 Oscillospiraceae bacterium
CCATGGTCTCGTAAAGCATATTGAGTCTTTCAACCTTGCAGTCCTCGCCCAATGCATCATAAAAATAGTGAGCGGTGTTGCAGCCCATTATAACCACATCCGCACCGGCCTCGGTGAGGCGCTGCAAGCTTGCCTTCATCTGGGGCAGAGGATCAGCGCCGCCTCTCAAAATGGCAGCAGTTCTGTCGGGAATAGAGGAATTATTATCAATAATGATATGTATATGTTCGTTGTCGCAGCCTGCAACAGTGTTTTCAACTACCTTTTTGAATAAATCGCAGGTGGCAAGGGGACCCATGCCGCCAAGAATACCAAGTTTTTTCATAGCTAAATCGCCTCCTGAGAAAAATATAACAGAAAAGATGAAATTTGAACAGAAGAAAATCCTTTTTAGACAAGTTTTTCCCACGCTCAAAGATAAAATCAGATTATAAATATCTGAAAGGATGGTTATGGATGAAAATTTTCTCCGCATATAAAGAAGGCAGACTAACATTATATCTCCATGGCGAGCTTGACCATCACGGAGTAAAAAATTCTATGGATTTGATAGACAAGCTTATAGATGAATTTATGCCAAAGGACTGCATTGTTGAGCTATCCAAGCTCAATTTTATGGATTCATCAGGGATTGCACTTATTTTGAAAATACATAAACGCATGAACCAAAGAGGTGGACGAGCATGGGTGGAAAATGCCGACAGCCAGCCTCTGAGAGTAATTGATGCCTCGGGTATAGACAGAATTATGAAGGTTGGATTAAGCAAGGAGGTTATGAAATGAAAAGCAAGAATTACGCAAAGTTTGAATTCCCGGCAAAAAGCTGCAACGAAGCATTTGCAAGATCCTGCGTTGCCGCCTTTGCTGCGCAGCTTGACCCCACAATTGACGAGCTTGGGGATATAAAAACATCCGTAAGTGAGGCCGTTACAAATGCTGTTGTGCATGCATACCCAAGTACGCTGGGAACAATCTACTTAAAACTTAGAATTTTAGGCGAGGATACAATAGAGATAACGGTGAAAGACAGGGGAAAGGGAATAGAGGACGTAAAAATGGCTATGGAGCCTCTGTTTACTACCGGTGGAGATGATAGAAGCGGCATGGGCTTTACCATAATGGATAGCTTCATGGATAAAATGAAGGTTACTTCTCGCCCGGGAAAAGGAACAAGTGTAGTTATGTGCCGAAGGATAAGGGCGAAAAATGAGCTTGAATGATACTTTGCTTCTTATTGATAGGGTTAAAAATGGCGATAGCAAAGCTGCGGAAACCTTGGTTGAGGAAAATTCGGGGCTAATTTGGAGCGTAGCGCGACATTTCTTCGGGCGTGGAGTTGATAGCGATGACCTATATCAAATCGGCTGTATCGGCTTTCTGAAGGCCATAAAGGGTTTTGATACAGAGTATGGCACCCAGTTTTCCACCTATGCAGTACCAAAGATAAGTGGTGAAATCAGGAGATTTCTAAGGGACGACGGAGCAATTAAGGTAAGCCGAGGACTAAAGGAGCAGGCTCAGAAAATACGTTTGGCCCGTCATGAACTGGAGCAGCGCCTTGGCAGGGAGCCAAGCTTAAAGGAAATTTCCGACGCAATAGGTCTTTGTCCTGAAGATATTGCAACAGCAGAAACGGCAACGGGGCCAACTCAATCTCTGCAATATGAAAGCGGGGAAGAGGGCTTTTCCCTCGAAAATGTGTTAGGAGATTATGGGCAGGAGGAGCGGCTTGTGGAGAGATTTTCTCTTGATGAAGCTATAAAAAAGCTTCCCGAACGGGAGCAAATGGTTATTTCTCTTAGATATTTCCATGGATTAACCCAGGATAAAACCAGCAAAGCTGTCGGAGTAAGCCAGGTTCAGGTTTCAAGATTGGAACGCAAGGCCATTGAGCAGCTGCGGCTATACATGAAAAATTAATATGTATATTCTTTGGGTGTCGCATTTAGACACCTTTTATTTTTGCTTATCTTATGATATAATATTTTGCCCAAAGGAGGTGCACCCAATGAAATTACTTTTTAAGCAGAGATTATTCTCCTGGTTTGATAGCTATGACATTTTCTCCGAAAGCGGAGAAACTCTCTATTCCGTGCAAGGCAAACTTGCGTGGGGACATTGTCTTAAGATATATGATAGACTGGGAAATGAGCTTGGAACAGTTAAAGAGAGAGTATTAACTTTACTGCCTAAATTTGAGATATATCTTGGTCAGGAGTATAAAGGCTGCATTTCCAAGGAATTCACGCTCTTCCGCCCGAAATTTAATATTGATTTCAACGGTTGGCGCGTTGAGGGCAGCTTTATGGAATGGGATTACAGCATTCTTGATGAAAGCGGCAGGAATATTGCATCTGTCAGCAAGCAGCTTTTTAACTGGACAGATACATATGTTATTGATATAGCAAATCCCAAGGACGCCCTTTGCACTTTGATGCTCGTTCTTGCCATAGACGCAGAAAAATGTTCACGAAATGATTGAGGATAGATATATGACAGCGGATTTTGAAAAAAGATACCTTGCCGCCCGCAAAAAGGTTATAGAAAACGATTTCTCTAATTTAAACCCTGAGCAGAGAAAAGCGGTTATGACTACGGAAGGCCCTTTGCTTTTGCTTGCAGGAGCCGGCAGCGGCAAAACCACAGTTTTGATTAACAGAATAGTTAATCTTATGCGCTATGGCAGCGCCTCGGACTCCACAGAAATCCCTGATTTTGCCAGCGAAGAGGATATTCAGATTATGGATGCCTGCATTGGGGATATAAGCCGCCGAGTTGCAGCTCTCGACCCTGTTGAGCCTTGGCGTATTATTGCCATAACCTTTACCAACAAGGCCGCAGGAGAGCTTAAAGCCCGTCTTGAGAAGGCTTTGGGCGAGAAGGCCAATGATATTTGGGCACAGACTTTCCACTCTGCCTGCGTTAGAATTTTGCGCCGAGATGCGGACAGAATAGGCTTCTCCCGCTCTTTTACCATTTATGATACAGCTGATAGCCAGAGTCTTATGAAGCGCATTATCAAGGATTTCGACCTTGATGAAAAGATGTTCCCCTTCAGATATGTACTCTCTGTTATAAGCAAGGCCAAGGATGAAATGCTCACCCCCGAAGAGTATTATAACGAAGCTAAAAAGAGCTATGATGTTCGCAAAACCAAGGTCGCTGAGCTTTATCGCGAATATGAAAAACGTATGCGAGAGGCAGATGCAATGGACTTTGATGATCTCATTTTGAATACTGTTTTGCTTTTGCAGCAGCATGACGATATTCGCGAATACTATCAGCGCAAGTTTAAGTATGTTCTCGTTGACGAGTATCAGGACACCAATAATCTCCAGTATCTCCTTGCCAGCACCCTCGCAGGAGGATATGAAAATATCTGCGTTGTTGGCGACGATGACCAGAGTATTTATAAATTCCGAGGAGCCACTATCAAGAATATTCTTGATTTTGAAGAGCAGTTTAAAAATGCAAGAGTAATCAAGCTTGAACAGAATTACCGAAGCACAGGTCATATTCTTGAAGCTGCCAATGCTGTTATCAAGAATAATCAGGGCAGAAAAGGCAAAAAACTTTGGACAGCTGCGGACATGGGTGATTTGCCCATTTTGCACGTCGCTCCCAACGAAAATGAGGAAGCACAGTATGTGGCTGACCGCATACTTGAAAACTTCTCCGGCGGTGTCAACTGGGGAGAGCACGCAGTTTTGTATCGCATGAATGCTCAGTCCAACCAGCTTGAATATGCATTCAAGCGCCGCGGTATTCCTTATAAGATTTTCGGCGGCACAAAGTTCTTTGACCGCGCCGAGGTCAAGGATATGCTGGCATATCTTAATGTTATCATGAATCCCGCCGATGACCTTCGTCTGCTTAGAATTATTAATGTTCCCGCAAGAGGCATTGGTGCCACGAGCATGGAAAAAGCTATTCAGATAGCAGGGGAGAAGGGACTTTGTCTTTTCGAGGTTGTTAAAAACGCAGGAGATTACCCTGAGCTTCAAAGAAGCGCCATTCGCCTTCGGGAATTTGCAAATATGATAATGGAGCTTAGAACTCTCAGCGAAAATACTCCCGCCGATGTTCTTTATGACGAAATTATCGAACGCACGGGCTACATCAGAGCCTTGCAGGAGAAAAATACTCCCGAAAATGACGCACGTATTGAAAACGTAAAGGAACTTAAGTCCAATATCATTTCTTATATTAAGGACACCGGAGATGCCACTCTCCACGGCTTTTTGGACGAAGTTGCTCTTTATACCGACCTTGACAATATGGATTCAAGCGCCGATTGCGTAACCATGATGACTATTCACTCTGCAAAAGGTCTTGAATTCCCCAACGTTTTCCTTGTTGGTGCAGAAGAGGGAATTTTCCCCGGTATGAGAGCAATAGGTGAGCATGAGGAAATGGAAGAAGAGCGCCGTCTTTGCTATGTTGCCATTACCCGCGCCATGAAAAAGCTTTATATCACAAGCGCAACTCAGCGAATGATTTTTGGGCGCACAAGCTCCAACAGAGTTTCCCGTTTTGTTGAGGAAATTCCCTCCGAGCATATTCAGAAGAGTTATATCCCCAAGGGCTATAACTTCTCCGATAAGCCCAGAGGCTTTGAAGATGTCCATAAACCCTCCTATACCAAAAACATTAAGCCCATTATTACCCCCGCCACCACCAAGGCAGCTCCTCCCCCTTTCCAGAAGGGAGATATGGTTTCCCACCGCTCCTTTGGCACCGGTATGATTATGTCTATGACTCCTATGGGCGGCGACCATCTTGTGGAAATCGCCTTTGACAAGGTTGGCACAAAGCGCCTTATGCTTAAGGCTGCAAGCAAGCTTATGACAAAAGCTTAATTTTGCTTGCTCTGCTAAAATTTACAACTAATATAAAACATCCTTTTGCAAAAGATATTGTCGGGATGAAAGTCCCCAATAAGTGCAAAGGAGATGTTTTATCATGGCAAACAAGTCTAACAGCATCATGAATCCCAATGCTCGCGAGGCTATGGATCGTTTCAAGATGGAAGCTGCCTCCGAAGTTGGCGTAAACCTCAAGCAGGGTTACAATGGCGACCTCACTTCTCGTCAGGCCGGTAGTGTCGGCGGTCAGATGGTCAAGAAAATGATCGATGCTTACGAAAAGGGCATGCAGTAAAAAATCTTTGCAAAACAGGGGAGAGCGGCTTCGCCGCTCTCTCTTTTTCTAATTATGATATAAAATTTTGTTATATGATGCATTGGATAATAGAATTGAACCCGTTCAAATAGATGTTGACTTTCATGTAATAAAGTCGTATTATATTCATGTTCTTTAGCGATAAAATTAGTCGCTCAAAACATAATTTTTGGAGGTAAGAAAAATGAAAAAGTTTCTTGCAATTGCTCTGATCCTCGTTCTCGTCGTTGGCATGTTTGCTGCTTGCGGCCAGAAGGAAGCTCCCGCTGCCGAGGTTTATGAGTTCACCCTTTCTATGCACGATGCAAAGACCACTCCCAACGC
>JAFYUG010000402.1 GCA_017558545.1 Oscillospiraceae bacterium
AGGGAGAGAAAACTACCCCTCAGTCACGCTGTTCGCGTGACAGCTCCCCTGACAAGGGGAGCCTTGGGCGCCGTAAGCGCCAGTTAGATATACTTGAATTTGCGGAGGTGCTAATATGAAGTGTCCATATTGTAATCTTGAAATGGAAAAAGGATTTGTCCAATGCCGTGATGGTGTTTATTGGACACCAAAAAAACAATGGGTATCCGCATTATCTTCAATGGCTAAAGGAGCTGTTGCGATTGGTGTGGATGATAAGTTAATGCCTAAAAGTAGAGCAGAAGCATATCATTGTGAGAAATGTAAAACAGTAATTATTCCTTATGGAGCAGATAGTGAAAAATAACTCAAAAGAGTTTCATATATTCCAATATGTCTAACAGCTTTACTCTCCCGAAATCAACGAAAAACCTGCCTATGCATAAGCTTAGGCAGGTTTTTCGTTATCTCTCGCAGTGGAGCAATTCATGCTCTCTTCCGCAGATTATTTCTTCATATATGCTCTTGAGGGCGGGGTTTTCGCCGGAGCTGGTTTCGGCCTTGGCTGCATCTATTTTTTGCAATCCTGCGGTGCGGGAAGCGCGGTTTTTATAGATGTCATAGACATCCGCAGGCTGACCTGCGCCCATGACGCAGCCGCCCGTGCAGGCCATGACCTCCACAATATGGAACTTCTCTATGCCCGCATCAATGCGCTTCATAAGGCGGTCGGCATTTCTAAGTCCGCTGACAACGGCGGCGCGGATGGTCTTGCCGCCGATTTTCACCTCATGGGAGATATAGCCGTCACCATGGCGGGTGCGAACTTCGCCCTCGCCCAGCTGATGGCTCAGATGGCGCAGCACCGCAAGGGTGACGCCGCCGGTGTTGCCGAAGAGGGCGCTGCTGCCGCTGCCTATGGAGAAGGGGGCATCGGGCGCTGCCTTCTCACAGTTTTCGCCGCTGAGACTATGGCGCTCCAAAAGCTCCAAAAGCTCCATGGTGGTGATGGAAATATCGATATCCTGCTCACCGAAGCTCATGGAATCGGGACGGATAATCTCCTGCTTTTTGGCGGTGCAGGGCATTACGGACACGCTGACAAGCTTTTTGCCGCCGCTTTCATCAGTCATGCGATTTCTCTCCCTTATAACCGCGCCCAGCATCTGCTGGGGAGAGCGGCAGGAGGAGATATTGTCTTTATATTTGCTCCAGCGGTTTTCGCAGAACTTAACCCATGCGGGGCAGCAGCTTGTGAAGAGGGGCAGTTTTCCGCCATTTTCAAGGCGGCTCAGAAGTTCCTTGCTCTCCTCCACAACTGTGAGGTCGGCGCTGAGGAGGGTATCATAAACCCGATCAAAGCCAAGCTTTTTCAAAGCACCCACGATTTTTTCAAGGTTATCTTCCACGTTCTCAAAGCCCTTTTCGCCGCTTATGCCTACGCGGAGGGAGGGAGCAATCTGAGCAACGACAAAGGAGTTTTCGTCCTTCAAGGCGGCCTCAACCCGCTCCACATCGCTTCTTATTCTCAATGCATCCTCGGCGCAGTAGCTTCGGCACTGGCCGCAGCCAACGCACTGGCTGCCGGAGAGAGTGCCGCCGCCCTTGGCAGTTACAAGGGTAACACCGTCGCGTGTTACGATTTCCAAAGCTCCAACCCCCTGAACATCGCGGCATATACGCACGCATTCGCCGCAGAGGACGCACTTGCTATGGTCTATCATAACGCTGCGGCTGCTTTGGTCGGGGGGATAATCAGCCCAGTATTTGGACTTATAATAGCGCTCTTCAATATGGCAATTATCGTTTTTATAAATCTTGCAAAGTATGCCGCGAAGCTGATAAGAGCCCATGTAGCTATCAACGCCTTCGCTGTCGCTGGTGAGGATATTGGCGTTGGACTCTCTCCAGCCATAGTCGGGAGCGCCTGCCTCGGGATACCACCATGCAAAGTCGCAGTTGATAACGCGCTTATCCATATCCTTTTCCAGCTTGGCCTTTTGGGTAATGCGTCCGCGGGGAGTTTCGATATAAACCCAATCGCCCTCTTCTATGCCGTTATCTCTGGCAGTGTCGGGATGCATCTTAACAAGGGGGAAGGGATATTGGCGGCGGAGTGAGGTTATCTGGCGGTTATTGGAGATGAAATACTGCAAGCGTCTGCTGCCCGTGCTCATAACATAGGGGTATTCGTAGGCAAGCTCAGGACGGCTTATCATGGTCTCGGGAGGCTCCTGCCAGAAGGGCAAGGGGTCGCCGCCGTTATTTTTAATCTCCATGGAGTAGAGTTCAAACTTGCCAGTAGGGGTATTAAAACCGCCGCGGCGCTTATAGTTATAATACTCTCTCTTGGGGGTATAGTAGCCGTTTTCGGCCAGCTTATCAAATGTGAGGCCTTCCATTTCGGGCTTATGTATGCCCATTACGCGCAAAGCCTCATCCAAAATTTCTCTGTGGCTCTCGGCGCCATAGTCCACGCCCATGCGCTTGCAAAGCTCAAGGAAAATTTCCTCGTCGGAGCGGCATTCGCCCACCTGCACAAGCTTTTGCTGGCAGAGAACGGTATGCTCGCAAAATTCGGGCATGGTGAAAACGCACTCAAGCTCAGGCCACAATGCGGCAGGCAGAATTATGTCCGCAAGGGAAGCCGTGGGGGTCATGAATACGTCGATATAAACAAAGAACTCCAGTTCCTTCATGCACTCATAAACATGCCTTGAGTCGGGCAGGGATATGAGGGAGTTGTTGGCAGAGCCTATCATGGCTC
>JAFYUG010000403.1 GCA_017558545.1 Oscillospiraceae bacterium
CTTGCTGCCGTAAACATCGAGGATCATGCGGATGTCATTGATGGACTGTATCTCGAGCAGATCGCCACGGAGATCGTTAACGATGTAGGGAAGCCATGCCTCCATGAAGCCGCAGCAGTGGATCATGTAGTGGCAGCCGGCGTTCTTAACGGCGTCGGCAAGAGCAACAGCGCTGTCAAGAAGGGTGTTCTTGAAGGTCTCTTCGGAGAAGAAGGGAGCGCGGGCGTTGGACCAGTCGTCATAGTGGCCGAACATATCGGGCTTGTAGTGCTTGAGAATGTGCTTTACAGCTTCGATCTTGTAGTTGTCGATAGCAGTGAAGAAATCGTGGCACTCTTCGGGCTCGAGAAGAATGTCGCAAAGGGCGTTCTCAAAGCCTTCGGACATGTGCAGACGCTCAAAGGTGCCGTTACCAAGGTGAGCCATCTGAACGCGGTTGGGGTTTTTTACATACTTGTCAAGACCCTCGGTCCAGTCAACCTTATCGAGGTCGGGGAAGATGAACTTCTCTCTCCATTCGCCGATCTCTTCGAATACGTTACCCATGGGGGTGGGGCCACCCTGAGACTCTTCATACTTGTAGAGAGTGCCAAACCAGTCATAGCTGTCGGTCTTGATGGTGAAGTCGGGAGCGTCCTTATATGCAGGGGGAACAACAAACTGGAGGCCGAAGGAAGTGTTGGGCATCCACAGGGGTTTCTCATGACGCAGAGCGCGCAGGAAGTTCTCTCTGGGGGAGATGGGATAATCTCTCTGAACAGTGGGTTCGGGCATTCTGGGGGGCATTACAGGAATGGGGAAAAGCTTAGCCATTTGAGTTCACCTCATAAAATAATTTTTCTTTGTATGCAAGGACATTTTACGTCCTAATTTTACACCACTAATATAACATACAATATATGTTAATTTAAATACACACTTGAGGCAACAGTTGCAATTAACTGTTGCCTTTTTGGCTGCAGTTTGATAAAATGACTATAGTTTAACAGGGGGCGGTGATGCTAAGTGAGTAAGACAAATGAAATACGGGAAGAGATAATGGAAATGATCCGTCTTGGAATTATAGGACCCGGTGAAAAAATGCCATCAATAAGAAGCATGGCTAAAAAATACGGTGTCAGCATCACACCTGTCAATGATGCCTATAACGCCCTTGTTGCCCAGCAATTGGTGGAGAGCAGACCACAATCGGGTTACTATGTAACGAGCTCCATTGATCATCTTCGCGAAGAGCTGGATTTGCAGCTTCATGTCGGTCTTAATAAGAGCGAGCATTATAGCATGGTGGACGACTTCTTCTCGGGATATAGTGAAATTGCCTTCAATGCCAATAATGATATTGAGTTTTCCTTTGGTTCAACTTCGGGTACTTCCACAGTTTATCCCGAAATGAATTTCAATAATTTCCTTGTTAATTATATACAAAGGTCAAAAGAAGGCTTTAATCCTCAGGTTAAGCTCCATGATGAGCTTAGACTGAAAAAGTCTATGTTGCGCTATATGCGCCATTGCGGATGCAAAAACGGAATTGAGGATGTATCTGTTGTAAGAAGTGTAACAGAAGGTGTTATGCTTGCCATAAGAGCCTGCACCGGCAGGGGAGGGCTTGTGGCCATAGAAGCTCCCGGTCATATAGGTTTTTATTTTATAGCTAAGTATCTGGAGCGCGATGTAGTGTCTATTCCCTCAAAGGTGAATACCGGCCTGGATGTTGATGCCTTTGAAAGCTATCTTAATCAGGGCATCAAACCCGGCTGCATTGTTCTGTCCAGCACTTTCTCTAACCCCACGGGAGCTGTCATGCCTGATGAAAATAAGCAGCGGCTGGTTAGAATTTGCAGAGAACATGATATAACTATTATTGAGGATGATATTCTCGGTGAGCTTTATTTTGGCGAAAAACGTCCCAAACCCATTAAGAGTTTTGATGACGAAAACGTTATTTATGTCTCCGGTTACGGCAAAAGTTTAAGCCCCAAAACACGTCTTGGTTATGTTTCTGCCGGAAAATTCAAAGGTGAGTTTGCTTTTTATAAGCATATATCCACATCTTATGCCCATCCCTATTTCCAGATGGCTATGGCCGATTATCTTGATAGCGGCGCGGCCATAAGAGATGTTAGCTTTTTCAGACGCTGGCTCAAAAAATGTGTATTTACATATAGGGACACTATACTGGAGGCCTTTCCTAAAGGAACAAAGGTTGAGGAACCAAAAGGAGGTCCTTATCTTTGGGTTGGACTTCCCGAGGGCTGCTCTGCCAACAAACTTTCCGAAATGGCCAAAAAGATTGGCGTCAGCATTTCACCCAGCCATCTTTTTAATGCAAAAGAGGATATGGCAAATTATTTCAGATTCAATTGCGTCGCAACCCACTTAACTGAGAAATCAATTGAAGCAGTAAAAAAATTGGGCAGCCTTGCCCACACTCTCGCAGAGTGAATTGGCTTAGCTGCCCTGAATATCAGATTTTGCTTTTCATCATGAGAGTCTGCATGGACTCCATGATAACAGTGCCTTCCTGGTTCACAAGCTTCAGATCCTGCTTGAGAATACCCTTGCCGGGTTTGGAGCTGTGCTTGGTTTCAGTGGGGACAATTTTAACTCGGATGGTGTCGCCGATTTTGAGGGGAGCGCAGTATTTCACGGTGCATTCCATGAAAGCGATGGTGGTTCCCTCGTATATTCCCATCTGATTGCTGAGACCGGTGGAAATAGCAAAGCCCAAAGCGCCGTGAGCTATACGGGTTTTGAATAAACCCTGCTTGGCAAATTCTTCATCAACGTGCATGGGGTTATAGTCTCCGGAAAGGCCGGCGAAATTAACAACATCTGCTTCAGTGATTGTTCTGCCGGGACTGACGTATTCTTTTCCTATCTCGAAATCTTCGAGATAGAGACCGCGAAAAATGTAATCAGACATTATTATTCTCCTTTACTCTTTTTCTTCGATTTTTATGGCATTTTTTGGATTTTGCACAACTTAATGGCTTTTTAGCCCTATATAATTCAATGTATATTGTCTAAGTTGCTTAATCGATTGTTGTCATGTAGTGATTTTAGCATAGTATATACTAAACAATAATGCAAAACCACGCATTCATGTATGCATAAAGTGAATAGAAAACGCGGTTTTTGCCGTTGAAAATGCTTTGTTTGAGTGTTAACATGAATACAATTGTGGGATTATGCGTTATCGTAACTTTACGGGGGGCATTTTTATGGATTCTATACAAATCTCCTGTTTTATTGCGGTAGCTCAAACGTGCAGCTTTTCCCGTGCTGCCAAGCTGCTTTATAAGAGCCAGCCTGTTGTCAGCCGCCAGATTATTGCTCTCGAAAATGATTTGGGGGTAAAACTGTTTAATAGATCCGCAAGATCGGTGAGCCTAACCGATGCAGGTCAGATTTTCTATAAGCGAATAGAAAAGATTTCTTCTGATTATGAAAATCTTCTTGAAACCATGCGCTCCGCGCAAACAGGTTATTTGGGAGAAATTCGTGTATATGTCCATTCCGGTCATGTATATGCAAGCACTCTCGTTCCTCTTGTTAAGGGCTTTGAGAAGAAATATCCCAATATAAGAGTTGTTCTTAATTCCTCTCATACCAGAGATGTAAAGAGAGCTCTTGATGATATGCAGGCAGATTTTGTCTATGCAAGATGGCATGATTATTCACAAATCAAGGATGCAGAAGGATGCATAGTCTCACGATTGGTTCTAGGTGCTCTGCTGCCAAGCAATCATCCCCTTGCTTCCAAAACGGATGGTGCTCTTAGCATTTCCGATTTGAAAGATGAGACTTTTATCACTTATCCCGATAATGTTGTTCCCGGACATAGCAGACGTTTGGAACGCTGGTGTATGGATAATGGTTTTGAGCCTAATATGATTTACGCTCCGGACACCAACACGGCGCTTCTTTGGATGGAGGCTAAAAGGGGAATAGCTCTTGTTAATCAGGAGCACATATTTACCAGATATTCCGAATTCTCTTTTGTAGAGCTCCCTGAGCTTGGAACTGAGGACGGTGCAATTATCTGGAACAAGAATAACGATAATCATTCTCTTGACCTCTTCAAGGCCTATGTAGAGAAAATAACCATTTAACAGCTTAGAGGAGGAAAACAAAATGCTTTCTGTAAATCAGCAGCGTCAGGCCACTCTTGACCGTATGGTCAAGCTTCGTTACAGTGCAGTTGCCATCAAGTTTGTTGAAGATGAAGCAATAGTACCCGAGAACGCTTTTTGTCCTTACAGAGATAAAAAGAAACATATTGCCATTTGTCAGGCATTTGCTCTTGCCAGAAGACAGGGAAAAGTGGTATATATGCGTAAAGAGGATCATTGGTGCTGGAATCCTCTCGTAACTTATGGTATGGTAGATTTCAAGAGAGGTAATCCCGATTTTGATCTCATTTCCAGTTACATGGGCATTCCCGACAAAGAGAAGAGCGACGATTTTGTTGAAGCCTTCCCCAAGCTTCCTCTGAACAAGTATGCAGGTACTTTGATTGCTCCTTTGGATAAGGCAGATTTCGAACCCGACATCACCCTTATTTATTGCAGCAATAGTCAGCTTAGATTTATGCTTATGGGTCTTATGAGCCAGACCGCATCTATGCTGGATAGCAGCTTCACCCCCCTTGATTCCTGCGTTTATTCTGTAATTCCTCCCTTCTATGAGGGCAAGTATCGCATAACTCTTCCCGATCCCGGTGAGTTTGAGCGTGCTCTCACCGATGAAAATGATATTATTTTCACCGTTCCTTATCAGAAGATGGATGAATTTTTCGCAGGTCTTGCTCAGCTTGATAAACGCCACTTCACTGTTAACAGCTATCAGCCCTATATGAAGGAAGACTTCCAGAGACCTAAGTTCTATAATGATGTCTTCACCATGTGGGGTCTTGAAACCGGAGAGCTTTGGGATAAATAATTTCCAAATCCGGCACAATTCTTTTGTACATGTTCGCAGCAATGCGTCTTGTAAATACTATTTCTATTTCTTTCGAGAGGAGAAATCACAATGCAGCAGAAAAAATCCATTGGCTTCGGCTTCAGAGGCTGGATGCTGATCCTGTACCAGGCAATCGCTTACATTACCTTCCAGGTCTTCACCCAGTATCCCCTGAACATCCTCGCCGACTTCTATGGCGGTGCAAACAAGGTTTCCGCAATCTACTCCGCATGCGCCATCGCCGGCATCGTTGTCCAGATCATTCTGGTCAGCTTCATCTCCAAGATGAAGAGCATCAAGGCCTTCGGCTCCATCCTCGGCGCTATCTCCCTGGTTCTGGCATTCTTTGTCATGACTTGGTTCCCCGGCACCCTGTGGACCGTAGCTTACGCTCTCATCAACGTTATCTCTGTTCTGTATGCAACCCTGTCTCTCGGCCTCCTGGTCGGTCAGTGGTTCCCCACCAGAAAGGGTACCGTTATGGGTATTGCTACCCTCGCATTCCCCATTGCTAACGGTCTTCTCGGACCCTTCGCAACCTCCGTCTTCACTCCCATCGGCATCGCTGGCGCTATGGGTCAGGAACTGAACCCCTACTTCTTCGGCGGCCCCATCTTCAATGCTTTCCTGCCCTTCTTCATCGTCTCCATCGTTGGTTGGCTCATCGGTCTGATCTTCGTTAAGGACTATCCCGAGCAGTGCGGCGCATATCGTGACAACGATAAGTCCCTCACTCCCGAGATCGCTACCCAGATCATGCTGGCTGAAATCGAGAACAAGAAGACTTCCGTTTGGACCTACATCAACACCATCAAGTGCAAAGAGTTCTGGTTCGGCACCATCGCTGTCGGCGGTCTGCTCTCCTGCGCTATCGGTCTCATGAGCCAGTCCATGCAGATCGTCAACGCTGGCGTTGGCGAAGAGAAGTACAGCGCTGTTATGGCTTGTGTTATGATCTTCGGCTGCATCGGTTCTTACATCATTGGTCTCATCGATACCAAGATCGGTACCAAGAAGGCTATGGTCATCTCCTGCGTCCTCATGGTTATCGCTGGTGTTCTCGGCCTCCTCGGCAACGGCATCGTTCTCTGGATCGCCATGATCTTCGTTGCTCTGTTCATGGGCGCTTCCTCCAACTTCGGTGTTTCTCTCTGCGCTCAGTACTGGCGTCGTGAAGACTTCGGTCGCGTATTCGCTCTCATGAGCCCCATCGGTTCTGCCATCAGCTCCGCTTCTCCCGTTATCATTGCTGGTCTCCTCTTCGGTGCTACCGGTTATAAGGGCCACGGCGGCGCATTCGCATTCGTTCTCATTTTCGGTATTGTCGCTCTCGTTCTCATGCTCGCTTTCAATCCCAAGTCCATCAAGGCTCGTGATGACAAGTATCGTGAGAAGGCTGGCAAGCCCCTGGACGATGCTCTCGTTGGCCGCAAGTAAGATATAATCTCTTACATAAGTCAATAAGATTTTTCAAGGCGTGTTCTTCGGAACACGCCTTGTTTTCTTATAACCATAAATTTAAGATGATGAATCTATGGTTTTGTGTTTGATTAAATTGAATATTTGTTGTAATATACATTTATCACCCAAGGAGATATATGTATGAGAAGCGAACAAATCGATTTTTTTATGTCCTGCGCTGCATGCCTTAATTTCAGTCTTGCTGCAAAGTATCACTTTGTAAGTGTTTCAACCCTGTCCAGAAGTATTAATTCTCTTGAGGAAGAACTGGGGTTTAAGCTATTTAACAGAGGATATCATGGTCATGAGCTAACAGAAGCTGGAAAGGGCTTTTTTGAGGCCTGTGCTGCGTCGCGGCTTGAATATGAGTATTTTCTCCTGAAATGGACTAAAAGGTCATCTGAAAGAGTTAAAATAGGCTGCAAGCCTTATGATGGGGTATATGAGTGCATAATTAAGCTTCTCTATGAAATTTCATCAGAAAATCCATCTGTTAAAATAGGAATGCATATAATTCCGGAGAGTAAAATGCTCTCAAGTCTTGAGGATGGGATTCTTGACTATGTTGTCATTGAAAAAAACGCTGAGATGGACTGTGAATATGTCTATCCCTTTTTAAGAGCAGGGGAGAGGGAGTTTGTTCTCTGCTCCAAACATCCCATAGATGATGATATGTTATCTAAGATTTCAATGTTTATAAGATAAAAAAAGCAACTGTTCCAAAATGGAACAGTTGCTTTTTTATGTATGAGTGAATTACTCGCCCTTTGCCTTCTTGGCAGCTTCGATCATCATGGGAACAACCTTGAACAGGTCGCCTACGATACCATAGGAAGCAACTTCGAAAATGGGAGCATCGGGGTTCTTGTTGATAGCAATGATGTTCTCAGAATCCTGCATACCAGCCTTGTGCTGGATAGCGCCGGAGATACCGAGAGCAACATAGAGGGTGGGGTGAACGGTCTTACCGGTCTGGCCAACCTGGTGCATGGCGGGAAGCCAACCAGCGTCAACAACAGCACGGGAGGAGCCGAGAACACCGCCGAGAGCATCAGCCAGATCCTGGCCGAGCTTCAGACCGGTCTCAACGTCAGAGCTGATACCGTAACCAACGGAAACGATAACGTCAGCACCGATGAGGTCAACCATCTTCTTGGTGGACTTAACGATCTCGAGAACCTGAACCTTGATGACATCCTCGCTGAGCTCTACGGGGAAGTTCTCAACAATAACGTTCTCAGCGCGAACTGCATCGAACTCGGCCTTCTTCATAACGCCGGGACGAACAGTGGACATCTGGGGACGGAAACGGGGGCAGATGATGGTAGCCATCAGGTGGCCGCCGAATGCGGGACGGGTCATCTTGAGGCCCTTGTCATTGTAGTTCCACTTCATCTTATCAACGTCCATGGTGGAGTTCTCGCGGAGGAACTCGATGTACTTAGCGACGTCGATGGAGAGGTTGGTGCAGTCTGCGGTCAGACCGGTGTGCAGACGTGCTGCGCAGCGGGGAGCCAGGTCACGGCCGATGTTGGTAGCACCGAACAGGAACACCTCGGGCTTGTACTCCTTGACGACGTCGCAGATAACAGCGGTGTAAGCTTCGGTGGTGTAGTTCTTCAGGCGTTCGTCCTCGCAGACGATGACCTTATCAGCGCCGTAGCCGGCGA
>JAFYUG010000404.1 GCA_017558545.1 Oscillospiraceae bacterium
TAACGGAGAATATATGGATTATTGGCTGCGTATTCCCGATAATGCCGTGGAAGGTATGCCCATTCTTGTGTTCTTGCATGGGGACGGCAATGTGGCAAGGCCGGAGAGTTTGGAGAATAACCCTATCAGCTGCGCAGTAGAGGAAATTTACGGCGATGAAGCCCCCTTCATTTTGCTTATGCCCAATACCCGCACCGCCTCATGGACGGCTGGGAATATACCCGCAAACTTGATTGCCCTAATAGACTCCGTTGCGGAAAGCTATGCCGCCGATAAGGAGAAAATCATACTCTCCGGCCATAGCCGAGGAGCCATAGGCACATGGTATTATATAAGCAGCTATCCCGATTATTTTTCTGCCGCTGCGCCTATAAGCTGCGGCTGTGATGAGTTTTTGAGCTATGAAAACATGGCAAAAGTGCCCGTATGGGGCTTTTGCGGAGATGTGGGGCAGGATGGAAGCCACTATCTCCCTGCCATGGAGCGCAGAGCCGAAGGCATAAATGATGCTGGAGGCAGCGCAAAAATAGATGTGCTCGCCGGATGCGACCATGCCGCAAGTGAAAAGGCAGCATGGACAAAAGAAGTATTTACGTGGCTGATTAGCCAATAGAGAGGATAAAGAATTATGATTTATAAAGCCATTGGCGAGATAGTCGCCTATGCTCTTCGCAAGGAACTTATAGAGGAAGAGGATAGAGTTTGGGCCATAAACAGACTTATGAAGCTTCTTAGCCTTGATGACTATCATGAGGCTGCCATTGAGGAAAACCGCTCCTTGGAGGATATTCTTGGTGACATTCTGAGCTATGCTATTGATAAGGGCGTCATTGAGGATAGCCAGACTCGAAGAGACCTTTTCGACACGGAGATTATGGGCGTTCTCACTCCCAGACCATCCTGCGTCCGCCGCAGCTTTAGGGAAAAATATCAGGAAAGCCCCGAAAAGGCCACTGATTGGTACTACGCCCTTTCTCAGAACACGGACTATATCCGCTCTTATCGCATAAAGAAGGATGTGAAGTGGGTCACCTCCACCGTTTACGGCGATTTGGACATAACCATCAATCTCTCCAAGCCCGAAAAAGACCCCAGAGACATAGCCGCCGCAGGCAAGGCCGTCGCCAGCGACTATCCCAAGTGCCAGCTTTGCCCGGAAAACGAGGGCTACGCAGGCAGAATGAACCATCCTGCCAGAGCCAACCACCGCATTATTCCCATCCAAATCGACGGCAAGGATTGGTTTTTCCAGTATTCCCCCTATGTTTACTACAATGAGCACTGCATAGCCCTCAGCGGCGAGCATGTGCCCATGAAAATAGACCGCAGCAGCTTCCGCAAGCTTTTGGACTTCGTAAAAATCTTCCCCCATTACTTTGTTGGCTCCAATGCCGACCTGCCCATAGTTGGCGGCAGCATTCTCAGCCATGACCATTTCCAGGGCGGCCGCTATACCTTTGCTATGGAAAAAGCCCCCATAGAAATTCCCCTCAGCTTCCCGGGCTTTGAGGATGTGGAGGCAGGCATAGTCCGCTGGCCCATGTCCGTTATCCGCATAAAGAGCCGCGATGATGGCCGCCTTGTGGAGCTTGCAGATAAAATTCTTGCTGCATGGCGGGCTTACACTGATGAGGATGCTATGATATTCGCGGAAACCGATGGAGAAAAGCATAGCACCATCACCCCCATTGCCCGCATGAGAGATGGCAAGTATGAGCTTGACCTGGTGCTGAGAAATAATCTCTGCACCGCCGAGCATCCCATGGGACTTTAACATCCCCATAGCGAACTGCACCATATTAAAAAGGAAAATATAGGCCTCATCGAAGTTATGGGTCTTGCGGTTTTGCCTGCCAGACTTAAAACGGAGCTTTTTGAGCTGGAAAAAGCTCTTATCGAAGGCCGCGATATATCCGCCGATGAAGTTTTGGCCAAGCATGAGCCTTGGGCAAAGAAAATGAAAGAGCGCTATTGCTTCACTGCAGAAAACGCAGGAGATATCCTTCGGGAAGAGGTTGGACAAATCTTCGCCAAGGTCCTGGAGCATGCAGGCGTCTATAAATGCACAGATGAAGGCCGCGCAGCCTTCCTTAAGTTCACTAATTCAATTATGTAAACCTATTAAAACGCAGACTGATGGTCTGCGTTTTAATTTTTCCGCGCATATTTCCAATGGAAAGCTTGAAATCTCCTTGATATATCAGATATTTCTTGCCTTTTGGATTTTGCTATGATAATATATATGCTCGATTGTTATATCTTAAAAGGAAGAGTCTTTTTATGATTAAAAAATGGCGCATTAAAATCCCCACTCTCACGGGCAACAAGACCCGCAGAGCTTATATCTACGTTCCCGATGAGGCTTTCAAAAACCCCGAGGCGCGTTATCCCGTTTTGTATATGTTCGACGGACACAATGTTTTCTTCGATTCCGACGCCACCTATGGCAAAAGCTGGGGCATGGCAGACTATGTGAGGAAAACCAAGCTGCCTATGATAATCGCCGCCGTTGAGTGCAACCATTCTCCCGATAACGGACGCCTCAGCGAGTATTCTCCCTTCACCTTCCGCAACGAAGAGGTTGGATATGTTGTGGGCAAGGGCGAGATTTATATGGATTGGCTGGTCACTCGCTTCAAACCCCTTATAGACAGAAAGTATCCCACCATCCCCGATAGAGAGCACACCTTTATTGCCGGCAGCAGCATGGGCGGACTTATGAGCCTTTTCGCTGTAACCATATATAACAATGTTTTCTCCAGAGCTGCCTGCCTTTCTCCCTCTGTTTGGTTTGCCCGCCGCCGTTTGGACGAGATGATAAACTGCGCGGACATGGCCTATGGCACA
>JAFYUG010000405.1 GCA_017558545.1 Oscillospiraceae bacterium
CTGTGTTCGCCCGCGGACGAGCAATGCTCGCCCCTACGGTGTGAATTTAAAGCCCCCCTTTTCAAGGGGGGGGGAAGCCTTGCAAAGCAAGGCAGGGGGGATAAAGCTGAAAAATAGCTTGTATTTAAGTTATGCGTAATCCTTAGCCTTATCCCCCAGTCACCTTCGGTGCCAGCCCCCTTGAGAAGGGGGCCTTTAAAGGCGAAATCTTGGTTTTCCGCGCAGCCGTAGGGGACGGCGTCCCGACGTCCCGTTTGTAGGGGCTACGGATTGCCACAGCGCCTGCGGCGCTTCGCAAGGACAAAAAGTAAAAGCCCATTCCGAAACCTCGGAATGGGCTTAATATACTTATTTATAATATGTATCTTACTTCTCCAGGTTATTGCCGTTCTTATCGAAGACGTGGCAGGCGTTGCCGCCGAAGTCGAAGAAGATTTCCTCGCCATACTTGAAGCCGGTAATGCCGCGGTCGATCATCTTCATGGTGGAAACGATGATAACAACATCCTTGCCGCCTGCGTTGGCGTGGAGGTGAACTTCGCTGCCCATCATTTCGCTGACGTCAACGGTGGCGCGGTTGGCGTTCTCGCCGCTATCGCTGAGGCGGACGTGGTTGGGACGAACACCCAGAGTGATATCCTGAGGCTCTACGCCATTGGCAAGGAGCTTGGCCTGCTTCTCTTCGCTGAGCTCAATCTTCATAGCGTCGAAGTATACGAAATACTTGCCGTCTTCCTTAGCCAGCTTTGCGTCGAAGAAGTTCATCTGGGGCATGCCGATGAAGCCTGCAACGAACAGGTTGGCGGGATGATCGTAAACTTCCTGAGGAGTGCCGATCTGCTGAATGAAGCCATCCTTCATGATGACGATGCGATCGCCAAGGGTCATAGCCTCGGTCTGGTCGTGGGTAACATAGATGAAGGTGGTGTCAATCTGCTGGCGGAGCTTGATGATCTCTGCGCGCATCTGGTTGCGGAGCTTGGCATCAAGGTTACTTAGGGGCTCGTCCATCAGCAGAACCTTGGGCTCGCGGACGATAGCACGGCCGATGGCAACGCGCTGGCGCTGGCCGCCGGAGAGAGCCTTGGGCTTGCGCTCCAGATACTGGGTGATGTCCAGAGTTTCGGCAGCGGCGCGAACGCGCTTGTCGATTTCCTCTTTGCTCATCTTGCGCAGCTTCAGGGGGAATGCCATATTTTCATAAACGCTCATGTGGGGGTAAAGTGCGTAGCTCTGGAAGACCATGGCGATGTCACGGTCCTTGGGCTCTACATCGTTGACAAGGCGGTCGTCGATGTAAAGCTCGCCTTCGCTGATGGTCTCAAGGCCTGCGACCATGCGGAGAGTGGTGGACTTACCGCAGCCGGAGGGACCGACCAGAACGATGAATTCCTTGTCGGCGATCTCGAGGTTGAATTCCTGCACGGCTACAACGCCCTGCTCGGTGATCTGAAGGTTTACCTTCTCTTCATTGGGGTCAATGGGGGCAGCTTCCTTCTTAGCCTTCTTGGGCTTTTCGCCGCCGGAGTGGGGGTAGATCTTCTTTACGTTTTTCAGGCTCAGACTTGCCATACTTTACCGGCTCTGACGCCCCGGCCTCTGCCTTGGAGCGCCTCGTCATGGAAGAGCAAAACCTCCATGACCTTACGGCAGGTCTCCACACTGCCGCACCGCAAGCCGCTGCGGTAAACTTTTCCTCCTTTTATCGTCTTCGGGGCCTATTGAAATGGAGTAGACAGCCGAAGCGACGAATTAGATGAGCGTATAATACGCTTATAGTAATTATAAGACCATACCCGCGCCTATTGCAAGAAATTTTTCGCATTTTCCCCTATAAATTTCGCTGATTTTCCGCTATTTTTGGTCTGTTAAGTTTTCGTCAAGACTGTCCGCGACGCACGGACACGCGTCCGCACAGCATTCATCGTTTTTACCTGATAAAGAGTGTAGAAGATTTCCCTGAAAATACTAGTTTTTTCCTTATTTTCGACGTTTTCCGAAGTTGCGGAAACGTTTCCGGAACAAAATTTTTTGTGCAAACTAACCAAATTACTCGGGCAAAACCTTCTTTCATTGACTTTATTAGCAAAAAATAGTATATTAAATAGGTAAACGTGGGCGCAGGCGTTATTGCGCCCACTCAACGAAAATTTTAGGAGGATACCACCAATGAACATGAAAAAGATCATCGCTCTTGTCCTCGTAGTCGTTATGCTCGTCGCTCTTTGCGCCGGCTGCGGCAAGGATGAGAAGGTCAGCCTCGACGTAGTCGTTGCTGAGTACGGCCAGAACACCGCCGCATGGTGGAAGCAGTTCGAGGCTGATTTTGAAGCTGCTTATGAAAACGTAGACCTCGTTATCGACGTTGTTTCCTGGAACGACATCACCACCAAGGTCAACACCCGCATCGGTAACAACGATGCTCCCGACATCCTGAACATCGACTCTTTCGCTGACTATCAGGCTGCCGGTCTGCTCCTCCCCGCTCAGGATTACATCTCTGAGACCACCTATGCAAAGTTCTACCAGTCCTTCCTGGATCAGAGCGTTGTTGACGGCACCGTATGGGCTGTTCCCGACCTCGCTTCCTGCCGCGCTATGTACTACAACAAGGACATCCTTGATGCTGCCGGCGTTGCTGTTCCCACCACTTTTGATGAGCTGGTCGCTGCTTGCGAAGCCATCAAGGCTTATGATCCCTCCATCTATCCCTGGGGCGTTGACATGACCACCGACGAAGGCCAGGCTTGCTTCGCTTACTACATCTGGAACAACGGCGGCGACTTCACCGACGCTGAAGGCAACTGGACTCTCAACGATCCCAAGAACGTTGAAGCTATCGAGTTCATCGTTGGCATGGTCAAGGACGGCCTCACCAACTCTGACCCCGCTACCGAGACCCGCTATGTAAACCAGGATATGTTCGGCGCTGGCAAGGTTGCCATGATGATCGGACCCAACTCCATCCCCACCTACATCGCTGACGGCGGCTACTCCGTCAACTGGGGCGTTGCCGGTATCCCCGCTTCCACCGGTAACTCCATCGCTCACGGCGTTATGGACCGCTTCATGACCTTCGATAACGACTACACCGAAGAGCAGATGGCAGCTATCACTGCTTTCTATGATTTCTTCTATGAGGATGCTCGTTACTCTGCATGGGTTATGATGGAAGGCTTCCTCCCCGCTACCTCTGCCGGTGGCGAGGCTATGGCTGCTGCTGACCCCGCAAACGCTGCATGGATCGAAATCGTTGGCACCGCTAAGTTCTATCCCCAGTCCAAGGCTGAGTGGGCAGACGTTAAGACCGGCGTTATCGAAGTAGAGCAGGCTGCTCTCCAGGGCGGCGACGTTCAGGGTCTCCTTGACGCTCTCCAGGCTGAAATCGCTGGCTAATTCCGGCATAAAAGCCTAATTCACTTAAAGCATTAGTCGATGGGCAGGGCCTTTCGGCCCTGCCCATTTCACTATTATAATAATGTATGCAGCCCCTTTCAAAGGGCGTGAACACAAAGCATTTATCCCCCGCCTTTTGAAAGCGGCTGCTGACAAAGTCGCTTTTACACACATTGCGTTTTTCCTAAATAAATTTGGAGGTAAGCAACCTTGAGTACCGTAACTCTCGAAAAGAAAGCTGCCAAAGAGCTTGACCCCAAGAAGCTGGCTGCCAGAAAAAGAATCTACCGCAAGGCAGAGCCTTATATCTGGATCGCACCCAGCCTCATTTTGATGTGCGTATTCATCATCGTCCCCATCTTCTATGTTTTCGCCACCGCCTTCGGTAATGTCGATAAGTTCGGCCGCATTGACGGCTTCGGCGGACTTTCCAACTTCATCAATGTTCTTGATAACCCCGAAGTGGGCCGCGTATTCCTGAACACCATTGTCTGGACTGTTCTGGTTGTTGTTCTCTCCACCGTTTTGGGCTTCATCCTTGCTCTTATCCTCAATAACGAGTTTAAGGGACGCAAGATTGCCCGCGCCATCGTTGTTTTCCCCTGGGCAACCACTCTGGTTATTCAGGCAAGCGTTTGGAGCTTCATCATCAACAAGGACTACGGCGCACTGAACACCCTCCTCAAGACTTTGGGCATCATCCAGCAGAACATCGACTGGACCCCCACCCCCGAAGCCTTCTTCGCATGGGAAATCGCCTGCGGTATCTTTGTTACCATCCCCTTCGTCTGCTTCACCGTTCTTTCCGGTCTCCAGAGCATAGACTCCTCCCTCTACGAGGCATCCACCGTGGACGGCGCCGGTTATTGGAGCAAGCTTTTCAAGATCACCATTCCCCTTGTTAAGCCCAGCCTCACCGTAAGTACCGTTTTGAACATCATCTATGTTTTCAACTCCTTCCCCATTGTCTGGACCATGACCAAGGGCGACCCCGCCTACATGACGGACACTCTGGTCACTTATCTCTATAAACTCAACTTCTATAACGGCAGACCCGGCGAGGCCGCGGCCATATCCGTCATAGGCTTCGTAATCCTTTTGGCCTGCGCCAGCCTCTACATGATTTCCACCCTGAAGAAAGGAGATGAGTGATAATGACCGCTTCCCTCCGTGCACCTCAGATTAAGAAGCTTCTGCTTAAGTTCATCCTCTACATAGTCGTTATCGACATCTGCATCTTCATCCTCTATCCCTACTTCGTAATGGTCTGCACCGCTTTGAAGAGCCGCGCCGAAATCTTTGCCATTGAGGGCACCATTCTTCCCATCAATGTGCTTTGGAGCAACTTTGTTGATGTTTGGGTCAAGGCTCCCATAGCCAAGAACCTGTTCAACTCCCTCATCGTTGCAGGCGGCAGCACCATCATCGCCGTTGTCTGCGGCATCCCCGCAGCCTATGCCCTCAGCCGTATGAAGTTCAAGGGTCAGACCGCATTTTTGGGATTCATCATCATTTCCCAGATGTTCGCTCCCGTTGTTCTCCTCATCGGTATCTACAAGATTCTCTCCGCTTTCCACCTGACCAACACCCTTTTCGGTCTTATCTTCATAAACGCAGCTTTCAACCAGGCCTTCACCGTTTGGCTTTTGCGCGGCACTTTCATGACCATCTCCGCCGAGATGGAGCAGGCCGCCACCATCGATGGCTGCAACCGTCTGCAGGCAATGTTCCGCATTCTGCTCCCCGTAGCAGCTCCCGGTATTGTTACCACCCTGATATTCATCTTCATCAATGCATGGAATGAATACACCGTTGCTCTGTGCATTATCTCCAGCGACGTTCTCAAGCCCATCACTGTTGGTATCAACATCTTCAACGGCTATAACATGATTCAGTGGCAGTATCTCTTCGCATCCTCCATCTTCGCAATCATCCCCGTTGTTATCATGTTCATGTCCATCGAAAAGCATCTGGTCTCCGGCCTCACCTCCGGCGGCGTCAAGGGCTAAAGCCAGTAAAATGTATAAACCCCGCAGCTATCCCAGCTGCGGGGTTTTCGCATTTATCGTAGGGGCTGGCGTCCTCGACAGCCCGCTTTGTAGGGGCGAACTGTGTTCGCCCGTTCCGCTTTTAAAGCCCCCCTTTTCAAGGGGGGAAGCCTTGCAAAGCAAGGCAGGGGGGATAAAGCTAAAAA
>JAFYUG010000406.1 GCA_017558545.1 Oscillospiraceae bacterium
GCTCTCTCCCTGCATGGAGCTAACAGGGCTCATAAGCGCACCGGTGGGGGCAAAAAGCACCTTGTTCCAAAGCCCTTCCCTCATGCATTTGAGAATATGGCCGCAGAGCACGCTGGCGGCGCAGCCGCAGCCGGAGCCTCCGCTATGGGTGTCCTGAGTTTTCTCGTTATACATAAGCATACCGCAATCGGTAAAAACAATGGGCATATCAAGCCCTGCCCTGTCCAAAAGCTCAGCCAAAATCCCGTGTCCGAAATGCCCCAAATCTCCGGTTATAACCGCATCATAGTATTTTGGCTCCCGGCGTGTTTCGCGAAAATGGGCAAGGAGAGTGTCAAGAGCGGCGGGAGCCATGGCGGCGCCCATGTTGCCGCTGTCGCATATTCCGCCGTCTACTATTCTGCCGGTGGTCACATGGGTGATGCGTGGGCCAAAGCCCTCCCTGCAAAGCAGTGCCGCACCGGCTGCGGTGGCCGTCCATTGGGCGGTGGGGCTGCGCTGTCCGCCATACTCAAGAGGCAGACGAAACTGCCTTTCCGCAGAGCAAAAATGGGAGCTTGTCATGGCGCAGAGTCTCTCTGCCATGCCTCCGTCTATGAGCAGCGCTCCAAGGCTGAGACTTTCCCCCATAGTGGAGCAAGCGCCGTAAAGACCGAAAAAGGGTATGCCCGTGTCCTTGGCGGCGAAGGATGAGCCGGTGCATTGGTTTAGAAGGTCTCCCGAGAGAAGATACTGCACTTCGTGGCTTTTAACTCCGCCCTTTTGCAGCATAAGCTCAAAGCAGCGCCTGAGCATAGCGCTCTCTGCCTTCTCCCAGCTCTTTTCCCCAAAATAGCTATCGTCACTAACGTTGTCAAAGCGCTGACCCAAAGGGCCTTGGCCTTCCTTTTTGCCTACAACTGCGGCCTCTGCCGCGATAACGGGAGGATTATCCAATTTTATTGTCTGCGCTCCAAGGCGTTTGCCCATCTTTTTCAACTCCTTTTTCTATATTTTTTCCGCGGAGAGTGAAAAAATACATGGCGGAGAGGGCGGGAATGTAGTAAAATGATTTTATTAATTTTATCCGAGGTGAAAATATGGTTCGGGAAATAATGAAAGACCCCATATTCCTTGCGCAGAAATCCCAAAAGGCAAGGGCGGAGGATTTGCCCGTAGCTCAGGATTTGCTGGAAACTCTCATCGCCCATGCCGATGGCTGCGTTGGTATGGCCGCAAATATGATAGGCGTGAATAAATGCATAATTGCATTCAATGACGAGGGCAGCTATACCCTTATGCTCAATCCCGTTATTAAGAAGTTCTCCGGAGCTTATGAAACGGAGGAAGGCTGCCTCTCCCTGCCGGGAGTGCGCCCCTGCCGCCGATATAAAACCATCAAGGTGGAGTATGAAACCTTGAAGCTGGAAAAGCGCATCAAAACCTATACCGGCTACACCGCCCAGATAATCCAGCATGAAATTGACCATACAAACGGCATTTTGATCTGAGAGGAGAGGGAAGGATGATAGTATATTTCACCGGCACCGGCAATAGCCGTTATTGCGCGGAGCTTTTGGCCGAAACTCTCTCCGACGAGATAATAGACTCCCGCCCCTTTATTAAGGACGGCATTGCCGCCGAGCTTATAAGCGAAAAGCCATGGGTTTTCGTCGGTCCCGTATACGCATGGCAGATGGCCAGAGTTTTTGTGGACTTCATCCGCGCAGGCAGCTTTTCCGGCAATAGAAAGGCCTATTTCGTCATAACCTGCGGCGCAGGCATAGGTAGCGCGGGAGCATATATGGAGGCTCTTTGCAAGGAAAAGGGCTTTGAGTATATGGGCACCCACGAGGCGATTATGCCGGAAAACTATGTGGCCATGTTCCCCGTGCCAGACGAGGAAAAGAGCCGCCGCATAATAAATGTGGCTGCCAAACGCCTTGAAAAGCGCGCTGAGCTTATCAAAAAGGGCGAAAGCCTCCCCGCCAAAAAGCTGGGCGGCAAGGATAAGCTTCTCTCCGGCGCGGTTAACAAGGGCTTTTATAAGCACTATGTCAAGGCTAAGAAGTTCTATACAACGGATAAATGTACCTCCTGCGGCAAGTGCGTGAAGCTCTGCCCCCTCAATAACGTGAGCATGGAAAATGGCTCTGTGAAGTGGGGAGAAAACTGCACCCACTGTATGGCCTGCATATGCTATTGCCCTGCCGAGGCTATAGAATACGGCAAAGCCAGCGTTGGCAAAAGAAGATATAAATGTCCCGAATATAAATAAAAAAGAGTGGTTGTCCAATAGGGCAACCACTCTTTCTTCTACCTTTAAAGCCTCTCCCTATAGGGGCGAGGGTGCGCTCAATCTCCATTTATCATCAAGGGATAGCGGAAAATAACTTCTCCGTTTGTGTCTGTGTAGGTGCAGAAATTTTCATCGGTGTTCACAATGAGACCGTTATAAATATCTGTCCATTGGCCGAAATCCGCAACTTCCTCCATGTTGGAATCATAGAGCTTGCTCATGAAATTTTCGTTATATACGGCTATGTATTCTTCACCGGTGCACTGATCCACAATTGTGCGATAAGCGCCCATGGCCAAACCGGGAACAACGGAGTCGGGGGTGAAGTGGGTTTTGAAATCCCAGCTATAAAGCTCGGCGGGATGCTCAATATTGCCATCCCAGAACATTATATAGGGAAGAGTGCTGTGAGGGCCCGTCATATAGTTTGCCATGAGTTGTTCAGCAATGCAGTATTCCTCCGCGGTAGGAATCTCAAGGCTTTCCTCTGTAACGGTGTTGAGCATGCGGAAGTAATCGCCCTCATGTTTGAAGATTATGGGGCAACCGCTGAGGTAATAGGAACTTTCCCATTCTGCAACGCCTTCAAGGGGGATGCTGCTGCCGTCAAAGCGGTAAAAGGTCTGACCGTCTATATAGCCTGCGCCTGCGGCCTTGGCATTGCTGCTCATATGGAAGAGGGGAGTACCCTCTGCATCATACATGGTGTAGCTATAATCATACTCCTTGGCTGCGTAATAGTTGCCGCCGTCGTGGGCAATGATGCTTATGTTTTCAGGCGGGATTATCCAGTTGCCGTGAAGGTCTGCAAGGCCGACGCGATTTGTATCAAAGTCGCCATAGACTATTATTCTCTCTCCATTGGAAAACTCCGCGCTGTCCCATCCTCCGGCTGCTATACTGCCGTCGGGAGCAATAAGATAGCATTCGCTGCCATCGCCGTCATCAAGCCATGCAAGAAGATAGCCATTGGCTCCCTCATAAACACTTTCGAATGCCAGATTGCCAAGCTGCAAATCGCTGCCCTTGAAGATGATGTTTCCCTCAAAATCATAGATGACGAAGTTTTGGTCATAATAGCCGTTGATGCAAAGTATTCCGAAGTCGAAAGCGCGGATTTCTGCGTATTCGGGGCTGACAAAGCTGCCGTCGGTGGTGGTGAAGGTGTAGAGCATCTTTGCCTCGCCGCTGCCATCATTGATGCTGCGTCCAAGCAAAAGGGCGGGGACATAATTTGTGTGGGCATTTTTCCAGTAATAAAGGCGGCTTACTTCCGAGTAAACGCAGTCGCAGACTATGCGCCCCTGCTCGTCGAAAAGGCCGTAAATGGGTGCGCTGCCATAGTCGGCATAGTTAATAATACCCACATAGGGATAGATGGTGCCGTAATCATCCCGAGCAACCAAGGCATCTATATGCTCTTCACTAAGTCGGCTATATTTTGCCAGAGTTTCATCCTTGCCGCTGAGAGCCTCGGGGTGGGTTGCAACGGTGTAGCCGCTTTTGGTGGTAATATCGGGGAAGTCCTCATAGTCCTTCACAGGCACATAGCCCTCGCTTTTAACAAGGCGCTGACCCTCGGCGCTTTGGAGCCACTCAAACATGATTCTGGCGGAACTGTCCGCAGGCTCGTCGGCGGCAATAACCGTGTAATAGTTGCTGAGATGGGGATAAGCGCCGTCGCGGATGTTTTCGTCCGTAGGTTCAACGCCGTCCACGGCTATGATTTTCAGACCCTCAGCCATGCGCATATCGTTGGCGTAGTAATAAACGGAGTAGCCAATGGCGCCGGAGGAATTATCATAGGAGCGGACATATTCCATCAGCTCTCCCATGCTGCCCGCCATAAATTCCGTGGGAGCGGCCATCATGGGCGTATCCCCCATAACCAGCTTTTCCATAAGAGCCTGACTTCCTGCGCCGGAGTTGCGCTGAAAAGCCGCAATGGGCTCATCCTCACCGCCTACTTCGGCCCAGTTGGTAATTTCTCCGGTGTATATGCCGATAATCTGCTCCGTGGTAAGACTATTAACGCTGTTGCCCTCGTTCACAACGAAGATAAGGGCATCCGTGGCAATAGGCTCCATCTCATACTCAAAATTATTGCTGTCCATCTCCGCAAAAACATCGGCAGAGGGCACGCTGGCAATGAGGATGTCGCAGCTGTCGGAGTACATAAGATTTCGGTAAGATTGGCTGGTGCGGTTAAACTGCACCAAGTCCTCCACGTCCTCCAGACTCTCGCCCAAAAGCAGACTTGCCGCCGCCTGAGAGAGGGGCACAAGGGAAGTGGAGCCATCCATCTTGGGCATATTCTCTCTTGTGAAAACGAAGAGATTTTCCGGCTCCGCTTCCGGAGTAGGCTCCGGTGAAGGCTCCGAAATCTCCGGTGTGATAACCGGCTTATCTATATCCTCCCCGCAGCCTGCGAAAAGGGATAAACATATAGCCAAAGCCAAAATAATGCAAAAAAGCTTCTTTGTCATATCGCCGCAACTCCTTTCTTAAGTGCATTAGTTAAAGCCTCGCCCCTTTAGGAAGAGGCGGGAAGATTTGCTCAATCTCCGTTTATCATTATGGGATAGCGGAAAATGAGCTCTCCCATAGGCTCAATATAAGAACACCACTCGCTGTCTAACATAAAGCATTTTCCATTCCACATACTGTCCCATGTGCCGCCGGCTACGAAAAATGTGCCGTCGCTTTTGTATAGGTCTTCGCCGCCGCTAATATTTCTGGCGCAGATGTATTCTTCGCCGGTGAGGCCATCCATAACAGCGTAGATGCCCACTCTTTCCATAAGGACAGGAAAATCGAACTCTTTTTCAAGACTCCAATCCGTGAGTATAGGATAGGGACCAAGTGCTGAGATATCATCTTCAAAATACCAGATGCAGGGTATGCTGCTGACCGGGCCTGTGCCATCAATGAGCAAACTGTGAACATTGACCCAGCTATATCCTTCTGTCTCCAAAACTCTCTCAGCACCGGTGAACAGGTTTATTATGCGGTTTTCAGTTTCGCTTACAACAACCATCAGCGGACAATTATCGGGGGCATCAACGGGAATATAGAAACTGTCCCCAACTTCAAAGCTTCCGTTGCCGTCAGCAAGATAATAAATGCCGTCTAAGGTGTATCCCCAGCGCTGGTAAACTGCGCCATCGGGGAGCTTAGTTTTCAGTTGTCCCGAAGCATCAAAAATATATGCTCCCTTGTCATCGGCGGCATAATAGCCGCTGCCGCAGGTACGGATGCTTTCATATTTGGGAGGCAGGATAGTGGCACAGCTATAAGATATTTCTTCCCCTTCATTGCTTTGGACATGAATGATTGCCAGTCCCCAGCTCTCTTCTGTCTGATATATGATGGCATAGTCGCTTAAAAATGCCGCGCTTACCCATCCTCCGGCCAAAATTTCTCCCTTGGAAGTGAGAAGATGTACCCTTTCCTGTCCTGTGGCCTCGTCCATAAGCCATGCGCAGAAGATATCGCCGGAAGAGAGTGAGATTGATTCGGCCATTGCAATTCGCTTGTTGTCATCAAAGCGGCTCTCCTCCGTGAAAAGCACAGTGCCGTCAAAGCCGTATACTGTGAATACATTGCTTGTGCTGCTTTCGGCGCATACTGCGCCAAAGGCAAGTCCCCTCACATAGCCATATTCGGGGCTCACAAAGCTGCCATCAAGGCAGGCTACGGCGCAGCGGTAATTTCCGGGCTCGCCGCGATAAAGCCCAAGGAGAGGAACGGATTCTATTCTGTTGCCGTTTTGGTATTCAAGGCGGCGAACAGAATAATAAACACTGTCGCATACTATGCGTCCCGATGCGTCAAAAATGCCATAGGTGTATGTGGGCTCGCTGTAACTATTGTAGCTTACTTCGCCAACAAAGGGATAAAGCGCGCCATAATCTTCTCTGGGAACAAGAGCATCAATTGGCTCTTCGGACAGGCGGGTATAAAATGGCTCAAGAACTATATCGGGCTCCTCGGCAGGGGTTTGCACATCGTGAGTTGGCTCGGGAGTAATTTGAGGCATTTGGGCAGCCGGACTCTCCTGAGAGCAGCCGGAAAAAAGACCCGCGCACATAATTAAGGCCAAAATAATGCAAAACAGTTTCTTTGTCATATCGCCGCAACTCCTTTCTGAAGTACAAATTTATGTTACAACAAATAAGACGTAAAAAGAAGAAAAAAGTTCCTGAGTTTGAAAAAATAAGCTTAATGAAAAGGGGCAAAGCAACACCCTCTCTGTCATTTGATTCGCGCATGACAGAGAGGGTGTTCGGGTTATCGAGGATGCCGCCCCCTGCAATGGCGTGGCAGCATATTACCTCGTCATTGCGAGGAGGCCGCAGGCCGACGTGGCAATCCGTAAGCCTATGACACAAAAGTGAGTAGGGCGGGCTGCCAACAGCCCGCCGCAGTGAAAACCTGCACTCATTTTGCGGGGAAACAGCAGATATGAGATACATTATTCATAATAGCTCATGGCGTACTCCAAAAGCATATCCACATTCTCCCGCTCTTCCTCATCCAGGAAGGAAAGGGCTGCCGCATAGCTTCCAAAGTCATATTCATAAAGCATACGCAGCGCAATGCTGTATTGCTCGGCCAAAGCTCCGTCGCTTAACTGCGCGCCTTTCATGATATACAGATTTCTTGTCAATTGGTAATCGCCAATAGCATAGTCCACTATAGAATTGAAGAAATCCAAGTAGATATCATAGTTTTCTTCGCCCTTTGGCAATAGTTTCGGAGAAAAAGTTGGAAGCAGCTTCAAATAATCGAATTCGCTGTCATTTTCCAATGCATCAAGCATTATGGAAAGGGCCTCCTCGTCCGTCAAATTATCCGGATATTCTCCCCACTCTATGCTTCCCGTTGTTTCTCTTGTCATTTGCCATACATCGGTATCAAGCTTTTCAAAAAGAAAATATTTAGTGCCAACTACCCAGTCAGAATACTTGCCGTCGCCCATTTTATAGCTGCCTGAAATGAGATGGGCAGCAAGATTGGCGTTGTCTGGTTTCATGGCAAACTCAATTCTGCCCTGAAATCTGTCGCCCTTTACCTCGCGGCTGACTATTTTGCAGCTGATCAGCTCAAAATTTTCAAACTGAACGATGCCGCCGAGTTTATTTTCAAGAAACATGGAGGGAAACTTTTTGTTTGCATATACGTCAAGCACCTGTTCGGGTTTGCCCTGAAGCTGCACAACATATCCCATGTCGTTTTGCTTTTCCTGTATTAAAGCTTTAATAAGCTCCATACCCTCGTTGCTAATAATCCAGCACTTGCCGTCGGAGTATATGCTGCGGCAGCTGTCTCCTGAGATGCATACGGCCACGGTGGAATTTTCGCCCACAAGGTAGAGAGCATCATCAAAGAAGCAATCGCCCACATAGCCCATCTCCTCAGCTGTGCTCAACGCATTGCATATTGCATCTATTATTTCCTTCTCATTGAAATAAAGGGTGGAATAATCGCCGCCGTAGTAGTAAATTTCTTTGATTTCACCAGTATTCTTTGGGTCAAAATCTCCAAGGTTTGTGAATATATCATCTCCAACTTTAAGACGGAAAACGGCGTCATAGTTTATGTACTCAGAGCCTCCGGCCTCAGGAATATATTCTCCCGGCTTGCCCCTTACGCCGAAAACGCAGTAGTATGTGCCGCTTTCGAGCCAGCGGAGAGCCTTTGTACCTCTGCGATCTTCGTAAATGTCGGTATAAACCGGCTCCATGTTCTCGTCATATACGGTGAGAGAGCTGATTCGTCCGTAGCCTGCACTGGTGCCAAGACCGGGGGAATAGCTTTCAGTGGGGATACGGCTTATGTATGGCTCTTCCAGAAGGCTTGCAAGGGGAAGGCCGTCAGCATAAAGCCAATCTTCTCCCGTCCAGATTCGTCTGTTTTTTTCGTGTAGATAGCATCCTATTGGAACATTGGTGCCTACCATAGCTATTGCTCTGTTGGCGGGAAGAGATAGCACCTCTGCGTCAAGATTGAAAGCCTCGGCGCAGGCGGCGGTGAACATATTGCCGTAAGCTTCTATGTATTGGGGCAGAGAGTAGTTTTCCTGAATGGTCAGATATCTGAATATCCTTATATTTGTGGAAAACTCTCCCTCATAAAGCTCGCACACCAAATAGCGCTCTTCCGTGAACCACCCATCGGCATATTTAACTCCGCCTGCAAGAACAACGGTGTCGGGGTCTGATACCTTCAGACGAAATTCCAGACGGTACATCTGATTGCCGGTTTTGTCAAGAGTGAGAGTGCCAAGCTCCATTGGCTCAATGGCGGCGACTTCAACTTGCTCTATACCGCTGCAAAATGCCTCAAATTCGTCCTTTTCTCTTACTGCCTGATGTCTCACGGCATCGAGAATATACACGGGCATACCATCGCCAACACCGTCATAAAAAACGATCTTTTCCCGAAGGGAAGCCATATATCCTTCGTATGTTTCTATGCAGGCGGCGGCGTATTCGTTGTCGTAGAAGGCATTGGCTCTGTATGCATCCATATCGTAATCTGTGAGGGTGGCAATGTGCTCCCATGTGCCTATGCCTGTGCTTAGAAGAATAATATATTTCATGCCGTAGCTTCCGTTTATCAACCAGCCATCCTCAAACTCAGTATTTGCAATGGTGATGTTTTCCGGCTTGTCGGGACGCAAACGGTATTCAAGCTCATATATATCTATGGAGTGGGTGTTGGTGGCGGTGCCTGTTGAAATATGGCTGATATCAAGCAGTCTGGCCTCCTCAATGGCGCATGAATACTCCTGCTCAATGAAGGCTATATCTTCTGAAATAACTTCGGCGGCGGTGGTGAGCACCTTGTTTTCGTAATCCAGCAATTCCTCATCTATGGATATGCCGATGTCCAGATATTCCTGCAATCTTATCTCGCGCTCATAGAATGCAGTTTTCAGCCACTCTGGCAATTCGGGGTAACTGAGGTGGTAATATACACCCTCATGCTCCACATAATCAAGGCCAAAGGTAACAGAGCTGCCATTCTTGAGATACACGGTGAATCCTTCGGTGTTCAGCGTGGCGTCATCGGGAGTTGCCTGTGTATATTCTTCGCCATACCAAAAATTGGTGACAAACTCCTTCAATTTTTCTTTATATTCGTCGGGTACCACGGGATTAGGATAATTCTTTTTCCAGAGCTGTACGTAGTCAACGCTGCTGGATGTACCCGGTACTACCTGACTGAGATTCATGCTGAGCCTGCTTACAACAGAGAAGGGCTCATCATAGTGCTGACCCTTGCCGTCCGTCATGCAAAACTCCACAACTATCTCTTTAGTATTGTTCTTTGTGGGGTAAATGAGCTTAACATATTTAAGCTTCGTGTCTGGGTCTGCCTCGGCGCCCTCGCCCTCATAGCGGACTATTTCAGGCTTATTTCCAAGCTCAAGACCGTTTGTAAAGGCTACACTTTCTGCAAGAGGCTTTGCCATTTTCTTCGCTTCGGCGTCGGTGAAGCCCCTGTTTGCGCCGGAAAAGGTGCAAAGGACAGCTACCGATGCAATGATAACAACGGCCACAAGAGTGTAAACGGCCATTTTGGGCTTTTTGGCTATGAGAATAATGCGCTCTTTGATGCTCTTGGCGCTGCCCGTCATGGTGGTGGCGGTGTGTGCAAGAGAGCTGATGTCCCTGCGCTGGCAGGTCATTCCGATAAGAGTGCGTCCGTAAGGAGCCCTCTCGTTTTCGCCAAGGCGCTTTATAGCACCCTCGTCGCAGGCAAGCTCTCCATCCCTCTTGCTGAGTATGGCCGCCCACCAAACAAGGGGATTATACCAATGAAGCGCCAATGCGGCGCAGCGGAGTATAGCCCATATATTGTCCCCGTGGCGATAGTGGGTCAGCTCGTGAGCCAAAACGTGCTCCATGGTGGCGGCATCATTTTCACACTGGGGGGTGAGGTATACTGCGGGAGAGAAAAAGCCGAAAAGACAAGGAGTGGGAATGGCCGCGGAGATATATACAGGCAAAATGGCATCTTTAATTTCTGTTTCCCTGCGGCTTCGGCGCAGCATGGCGGCAAAACGGAGATTGGTGATTATGAAATAAACCGCCATTATAATGGCTCCGCAAAGCCAAAGGGGAATAAGAATATCACGCACAGCTATGGCTTTTTCCAGCTGCTGAAATTCCTCGGCGGTAGCCCCGCTCTCTATGTGGGTGGGGAAACTATGGTCGCTGTCGCCGGAGTAATATCCATCTATGTTGCCAACGGAGCCGGAAGGAGAGTATTGCTCTGAGGGTGTGAAAACTATCTCTTCCATATCCGAAAGCTGGGCGGCGCTGTCCATAACTTCAAGAGGCTTAACACTCTCCGTAAGGTTCATAATGCTGAAGCTGCTTTCAAAAATAGAAAAGGGCACCAGCAAGCGCACCAAGACCAACGCCCAAAGGGTATACTGCAAGCGCAGCCGGATTTTGCCTTTCAGCACCTTGCGCAGAAGAATTACTATTATAATAAGAAGGGAAGAGCTTATTATCCATGCCATCATGCCTTGTTCGCCTCCTCCGCTTTTCTTAAAATCTCGTAAAGCTGAGCGATTTCCTCGTCGTCAAGGCTTGTTTTCTCCGTCATGGCCGAAAGCATAAGACTGAGAGAGCCCCGGTAAACACGGCTGAGAAAATCTTCCGTTTCCTGCATGGCGGCCTTTTCTCTTTCGATAAGGGGGTAATAGCTTTTGATAGCTCCGCCCTCGTCGCAGCGTATAAGACCCTTTTCCGTCATGCGGCGAAGCATGGTAAGGGTGGTGGAGCGGGTCCAGCCGACACTCTGTGCCATATAGTCTATGGCCTCTCTGCCCGTTCTGGGGGCGCTTTCCCAAAGACATTCCATAAGATGCCATTCTGTGGCCGTGAGACTAACTTCCTTGCTCATAAATTATGTCAACCTCCTTTGTCGTATAATCACATATTGTTTACATTGTAAACTCACAATACCATACATCGGTTTACATTGTCAACAGGTTTAAATAAATAATGCCTTCCCACCATCAAGGAGAAGGCATTATATTAGCTCGTCATTGCGAAGCGGCATAGCCGCTGTGGCAATCCGTAACCCCTCGTGCCTAAGAGAGCTGGCGCACACGTATGTGCGACCCTAGCCTGAGCAATATAATCCGAAGTGCGCACCACGGGGAGGATTTTAGCGCCAGACTTCATTTCATTCTTTGGTGGGCGGCAGCCCACCTGCATCATTCAATTTTGCCTGACACTAAAATCCGCTCCCGTGGTGTCGAAGATTTCTAAGCGCATATGCAAAGACAGTGCAAGGCGGCGGCTTGAAGATGGGCTTTCGCCCTTCAAAAGCCGTCAACGCAGCAATGCCGACGCAGATGCGCTTAGAAACACACTTCGAATTATATTGCTCAGGCTACGATAGGATTGCAAAAAGCTCCCCGACAAATTTTGTCGGGGAGCTTTAATCTTATACACCAAAATAGGTTTTCGCGTTTCTAAAGCAAATATCCTTAACCATTTCGCCAAGGAAGGGAACGACGTTTGGATATTCGCCGCTTTCCACCTTCTGACCCAGCTTTTCGCAGAGAATTCTGCGGAAATATTCGTGGCGGGCGAAGGAGGTGAAGGACCTCGAGTCGGTGAGCATACCAACGCTGCCGGAAATAAGACCGGTTTCCATCAGCTGGTCAATCTGCTCGCTGATGCCGCGGATATGGTCAAGAAGCCACCATGCAGCGCCATACTGCACCTTGGCGCCGTTTGCGCAGAAGTTAACGGCCATGGTGCTGAGAAGGGCGCTGTCGGAGGGGTGGAGATTATAAAGAATGGTCTTGGGCAGGGCATCGGAGCCTTCCAGGTCACCCAGAAACTTGCCAAGGAGGAAGGGATCGGTGGTGGCGCCAATGCTGTCGCCGCCGCCATCTGCGCCGAAGCTCTTCATAACAAGGGGAGAATTGTTGCGCACGGGGCCAAGATGCAGCTGCATAACAAGGCCGCGCTTAGCATATTCCTTGCCAAGGAAACGGAGCAAAGAGCCCTGATAAACGGCAACTTCCTCTTCGCTGAGCACTTCGCCCTTGAGAGCCTTCTCAACAATAGGGGCAGCATCGCCCTCTGCATAGCGGAAGCGGGTGAAGCCGTGGTCGGTCACGCGGCAGCCCACCTGCTGGAAAAAGTCCAGAGATGCGCTAAGAGCGGAGCAGAGGCTTTCCCAACTGTTTATCTCGCCGTACTTTGTGCCCAGAGCC
>JAFYUG010000407.1 GCA_017558545.1 Oscillospiraceae bacterium
GGAGAAGGTATAGAGGGAGTACATACTGCCGTCGCTGCGAAGGCCGGTTTTCCACTCGCTATAGTCAAGGCAGTCGGAAACCAGAGCCCAGATGAGCATGGTAAAGGCAGTCTGGCCAATCATGGTGAAGATATTGAGGGCGGTGAAGATGATAACATTATCAATATAGATGAAGAGCTTGATAAGGCTGAGGACAAGGCTCAGAGCGCTGGTGGAGAGGATAACGCTGCGCTTGCCGAACTTGCGGACCAGCTTGGGAATCAGGGGGAAGATGATTATCATAAAGGGAACGGCGAACACGGTGGAAAAGGTGATCATGTCCGTATTATGATAAACTTCCTTGTAGATATAGCTATAAGTCTGGCTGGAGCCGGTGATGGTGAGCATGGAGCCTATGGTTGCAACCATAACGCCGATGAGGGGACGGTTATGCAGAGCAGCCTTCAGCACCTTTTTATACTCGAACTTCTCGCCCTGAGGCTTGGGCTCTTCGCGAACGCGCTCCTTGGTAAGACTGCAAAGCAGCAGGTAGCAAACCACGCAAAGGACGCCGAAAATAATGGCAATGAGGGTGAAGCGCTCGGGGATAACATTCTCGTTGGCATCGAAGCAGAAAATAGGAACCATGGAAAGGCCGATTGCACCAACCACACCGCCGCCTATGCTGCGGGCGCGGGAGAGCTTGCTGCGTTCAACGGGGTCAACGCTTACAACGTTTGCCATGGCGCCAAAGGGCATACTGGTGCCGGTGTAGCACATTCCGAAGAAAACGTATGCGAATGCAACGTAGGCATGGAGAGCCACGCCCTCAAAGGGAACTTTGAAGAAGCAAAGCACACCGGAAAGGGCAAGGGGAATCATAAAGAGCTTTATCCAGGGGGTGAACTTATCGGGGCTCTTGCCAATGCGCCAACGGTCGGGGAAAGAGCCTATAATGGGGTCGTTTACTGCGTCCCAAAGACGGGCCACAAGGAAAAGCACAAACATCCAACCGGAATCTATGCCAAGGGCATAAGTGCAGAAGGTAAGGAAATATGCGTCAACAAAAAGGTTTACGAAGCTGCCGGCCATATCGCCGAATACATAGCCCCAAGAGTCCTTGGCACTATAAGGACGAACGGAAGGGTCGATTTTTGCCATTTCTATTTTCTCCTCATTTTTCTTTTTGCTGGGCTTAATAAGTCCATAGGCTAATTATACATGGTGGGGACAGAGTAATCAATTTGAATTGTGAATAAATATACAGTTTTTATGAGGAATGTTGCCGCTATGTCGGCATGACAGGCATTTTACCTTTGCGCAATCTGTAGGGGCGAACTGCGTTCGCCCGCTATCGTAGGGAACGGTCTTGACCGTTCGGTTTTGGGACTACGAATTGCCACGAGCGGCGGGATGTGGGCATCCCTCCCTACAGCTCCTCGTAATGACCTAAAACTATGGTCTATGCCTTGTAGGGCGCGACGACTCGGCGCGCCGCATGGGGAGTGCGGATTGCCATGAGCGCCAGCCCTCTCAGTCAGCTTCGCTGACAGCTCCCCCAGAGGGGGAGCCGAGTCCTCGCAATGACCGAATATTTTTACTCCGTGCCATTTGTAGGGGCGAACTGCGTTCGCCCGCCGCGAATTGGTTCCCTCCCTCATCCGTCACGGCTTTCAGCCGTGCCACCTTCCCCCAAGGGAAGGTCTTGAAAAC
>JAFYUG010000408.1 GCA_017558545.1 Oscillospiraceae bacterium
CATTGATAAAACTGCAAAATTTCCCTAAAATTCCCGGTATAAGTTTGCACTTGCTATGGAACCCCGCTAAGAGTTCATCTGTCCAATGTTCTAGTTTGAACCCCGCATCAAAAAAACGCTTGATGTTGTAAAGTTCCAGCACAGTGTTAATATTCAACTCTCGAATGTTCTCGTCCCAGTTCAAAAAGTAATCTTCTGCCTCACGCAAATGCCAACCGGTACTCATATCATGGGGACCATAATATTTAATTCCTCTACTAGTCATCTAAATACACATCGCTTCCTTCTGTAAACTATATCGCAATCATACTGTTTTCCATAGTATTGGATATCAATTATTTACTCATGGTGTGCTTGCTTTCCCTTTTCCATCTCAACCATTCCTTGTCAAGAACAGTTGAGCGTGGACGATTCATTATCTCATCGCAAGGGAAATTCCGACACTCTCCACAAAAATTCAGCTTCTTTTCCTTCACACAATCACGGGTGAAGCAATCTCCGGAAACATGCTCTTTTTCACAGCCTGCGCAGATACCGTTTATGTACGTGGGACATGCGCCGCAGTAAAAGCCGCATTTGGCAATCAGCTTTACATCCATATCGCACCCTATAAAAACTTCGCTTTAAGTTTCAGATTGCTTGTATCTCCATAACCAAGTTTTCCGTAAAAGTTCTCATGCATTTCGTCATTGACGGAAATAAGCTGAATCATTGAGGCTCCCATTGCTTTTACTCGCTTTTCAAGCTCGTTCATTATTTTTGTTCCTACACCACTTTTTGATGCTTCGCAGCCACAATTATTTCCACAAGATTATAGGCTTTCAGGTCATAAAAGGTTTCAAATCTTCCCATAGCAAAACCAACAGCATCCCGGCCATTTTCCGCTATAAGGCAATAGGAATCCGGGGAGCCCATCACCTGCCACACCCTGCTGTGTACAAGCTCAGGGGTCCATTCGTCCCCCGCTCCGTTCCAGTATTCCATGAAAAGGGGAATTACTTTTTCAATATCATCCTTCTGCATCTGTCTAAATTTGATGTTCATTTCATTCATCCCTATGATTTATATACGTTTTCCCATCTCAATTCTGATTTCATGGCGTTCCGGGTCTGAGTTGGAGTAGGCGAATAAATCAAAACCGATAATATCAAAGCCATTCTTACGGTAGAAAGCAATGGCATTTTCATTGCAAGTCTGAGTCTCCAGCACCACCATTCTCGCTCCGCTTCCCTTAGCTTCTTTCAGTATGGTATCCATCAGCGCAGTTCCAATCCCACTATGCCGACGGGCACTATCGAATACGCATATATTGCTGATTCTGTAGCGATTGTTCCACTTTTCCAAAGAGCCTTCAACATATCCAAGCAGCTGATCGTTCTCAAACGCGCCAAACGCAAGGGGTGCTTCCAGCCATTCATTGAAAAAGCAGTCTTCAAAAAATCTCTCCTCAGGCTGCTCAAATCTCTTGTAGCTAAGCTCAAAGCCCGAAGACGTTCTTTCAATATGCATATAGCCCTTTGTAATGTAATGCAGACTGAACTTTTTTCCGGCATAGGCTTCACGGTCAAGCCTTTTAATTTCCATCGCAAATTACCCCGTCGCTTAGTTCAAATTGGGTTCTCAGTTTTTCATAAAAACCACGGTAGTATTCAAGGCGCTCAAGCCAGATTTTTATGGCCGTGGCGCTGCCTAATTTCATTTCTTTTAGTTTACATAATCTATCAAGAACGCGGTTGACCTCTTCGCGCTTTTCCTCAAGGCTCATTTTGCTGAAACCGATGGATTCAAGAGTTTCATAGATACGGTAGGCGTCGAAGCGGTCAATGTTATCGGCATCGCCAACAATTTCGCTGAAAAAAGTACGCTGCCATTCAAAATCTGCAACATCGTCCACATGAATGGCTATGCCATAGCAGATATCGTTTATGTCCTCGCTTTCCATGCAGAGGCTTTCGAGGAAAGGTCTGGCAATGGCGGCGCTGCGGCGTCCGTGGTTCATCCGGGTTTCTCTGTCCGGCATTTCCTCGCAGTAGGCAATATCATGCAAAAGTCCCGCAATAACCGCATAGGTCACATTATATTCCTCTGCCTCTGCAATGGTCTTTGCAATATTTGCCACACGGTAGGAGTGCTCAAGGCGGTATGAGGCCTCATCCGGATTGGATTTGAGGTAATCGCTTTCCGCAAAGGTGGTTTTGAGGAAGGCTTCGGTTTTTGTAATGAGTTCAATGTTCATGGTGTTCCCGCTTTCTTTATAATCAAAATCAACGGCTCTCTTCTTTATTTTCATCTGCAACGAGTTATGACAATCCCTCAGTCGCCTTGCGGCGACAGCTCCCTTTACACAAGGGAGCCTTTAAACAGCTGCAAAAACCTACAAACACGCTTTGTAGGGACCGGCGTCTCCGACGGTCCGAGTAATGGCGGCAGCAAGCGGCCGCCCTACGGGTGGGGAGACATACACATAATCCCCCCTGCCGTTTCGCAGCTCCCCCCCTAACAATGGGGGGGCTTTAAACGCCCAGAGCGTTTTCCAGAAACTCCACCACCCAGCGGCGGTAGTTGCCTATCATAATCTGCTCTTCCACATCGTCGTAGATATTGTTGCCGTGATCAACAAAATAGGTCTTTGTATTCTTATTTACACTCAGAGAGTCCAGCGGCCAGCCTTCATGGCGCAGGGGTGAGGCTTCCTCCACCATATAGAAGGGTGCGGACATTTCCCGCTCCACTTGGCAGGAGATAACTTTGCCCCTGTTGAAAACGGCAATGCCATCTATATAACGAGCCATGACCTTGCCGCCGAGACTATGGATGAGGGCGGAATAATACTCAATCATTTCCTCATCATCAAGGCGCTTGCCATTGGGTGTGCGTATATTAAGTCCCGGCTGGCGGGGGTCTTCAATGGGCAGTTCATCGAAGTAGAGGCCGGAATCGTTGCATATAACATAATCGCAGTATACGCTGTAAAACTCTGCCTTTATCCGGGCATTTTCCTCGGGAGTGAGGCCGCTTTCCTTAGGTTCTACCTTAACTTCCAAATCCCGAAGGGTCAGAAATTCTATGCCCTTATCGGGGAGGAAATCCCGAAATCTTCCCACCTTGGCGGGATTGGTTGTTCCTATCAATACTTTCATCGTTTCTCCAATTATGTAAACTTAATTTCCTTCAAATCCGTCCATATCACATTAGCCTCGGATTTGATTTTCTCTTCATTACCATTTTCAAACATAGTAATACTCAGCTTTTTGTTTTTCAAATTCCAATAGCCTGCAACTTTGCCGTCAATAAGCAAGGCGGGACGGACTATGCCTGCGAGGGTATAGATATCCCGAATATGCTCACTTGGCAATATAAGGCTTTCCTTCTTCTCATAGCCCAGCAAAAACTGGTCAAAGCCGGATAGGAAAAGGCAATCGGGAATATGACCTTTTTGAATTTCGCTATCATTATAGAAATAGCTTTTGCCTTCAAAGGCTATCTCCTTCAGGGGCAAGAGGGGCAGATATGACTTTATCTCCCTTTGGGTAAAGCCGAAGAATGCGGCGGCATCTTTTATTGAGGCAGGCCCAAAGGCTTTGAAATAGCGTCTTAAAAGCTCAAGGCGTGCATCCTGCTTTTCCATAGGCTGAAACCGGGGGCAAAGGCTATATGCCTTTTTCTCCTGCACCTTATGGCAGATTTTGCCCTCCTCGCACATGGCGCGGATAAGACCGCCCCAAGGGTTAAAGGCGCTAAAGCTTTCGCTTTCGCTCATTCCGGCATTTTCGCATATATTTTTGAGGTCTTCCCTATCGTCCGTTCCCCGGGCTATGGTATCAAGGATTAGCTTTGAGAAGTATTCCTTTCTCTCGGCAGACATATAGGCATCTGACTGCATGGTATCCACATCCCGGAGAAAATGTTCGCGGCCATTATAAAGGAAAAGAGGCAAGTCTTTCTCAGGGAAAAGATGCATAGTACCGCGAATTGTCCAGCTTTTTATAAGACCGTCAGCATTATCAGCGCCTCGTATTTTAAGGCCATGGAGGGCATGGCTTAGGAACTGGGCTTGCACACCGCATAGATTTCCTGCAATAGCCTCAGCGCCGGCGGGAGAAAGAAGATGCTGGGCAGACAATCTTCGGGCGATTATTTCTTCTTTTGTCATAGCATCATCGCCTCCTTTGAGGGATATTATAGCATATTAAAATTCAAACATCCAGAGTAAATACTCCGGTGTTGCGGCGCGCCGAGGTCGTCGCGCTCTACAATTGACAATCCCTCAGTCAGCTTCGCTGATAGCTCCCTTTACCCAAGGGAGCCTTTGAAAGATGAAAAAACTCCTGCCTTTTTGGCAGGAGTTTTGAATTTATTAAGATTATCAGCCCTGGCTGGTGGTGTAGTTGGGAGCTTCCTTGGTGATATAGATATCGTGGGGATGGCTCTCGCGGAGACCGGCAGAGGTGATGCGGAC
>JAFYUG010000409.1 GCA_017558545.1 Oscillospiraceae bacterium
AATCTCCCCCTTTGGTTTTTACTCCAAAGGGGGAGATTTTTCGCATTATATCAGCCGATTACATCCCGAACAAAGTTCTGGAAAACGCCAATCTCGGTGGCATCTTCCACGGCCTTCTTGAATGCGACTGCGGTTGCTTCATCCTTATAGCCGCTCACATCAGAGGCGGCAATATTGGCCATTATATCCACCATGACATCCTCGCCATAGCTTTCGCAAAGATACTTCACGAAAATATAGCCAACGGGGTAAATATTTTGTCTATCCGTGTGGAAATAGAAATATCTGAAAAAGTCGGCTTTATATTCTTCGCTGAGGAAGGACCAATCGAAGGATGAATAATCGTTATAATAGCTTATATTCAGCTTTCCGCGAGCTTTCTCGCTTATATACTCCGCTCTGCCCTCCATCCATGCGTCAGGAGATATATCCGAAACTTTACTTACGCTCTGGTCTATGGCATGAACCATTTCATGAACAATAGTATATTGCTCATTATTTTCTATTGTATTTCTATCCAGAGTAATATGGCTCAATGCAGCAGTGGGATAGCTGCCATCGCCAAGAATGGTCACCTTGCTGACCGGCTGCCCGTCGGGGTAATAGACACCCATCATAAGTTCTTTTAAGCCCCTGAGCAGTCGGAGGCATATCTCGCCAAAGTCCGGAGCATAGTTAATGCTCTTTGCCACCACGCATTCCAGCTCTTCGTTATCAACAAGAACATCCATGCTGTCAAAAACCAAAGCATAGGCTTTCATCTCATCCACGCGGCTTGCGTTAAAGGTGTACAGATGGACAAAGGAATAGTTATCTCTCAATGAGCCGGCATTGATATCCGCGCAATCTATAAATGTTCTGCTGAGATAGTTGAGATGGTAGGGGAAATCATGATATACGCTGGCGCGGGGATACTGAATAACAAGGAACTGGAATATGTTGCCGTCGGGAAGATGGTAACACTTTTCTTCATCAATGGCATAGGCTCCCACAGTTTGGACGAACATCGGCTCTATGGGCACAACGGTGAAGGCCGTGTTGCTTCCGCCCTCTATGCCTATATTTCTCGCATCGGGGAAGCTGAAGGAGAAATTGCCGCTGACCTCCTGCATGGCAATCAAGGCCCCGTTTTTATCATAGGCTCTCAAAACAGCATCGCCATCGGTGTGGCCTGCGCCATAAAGTCCCGTCTGGAGGGGATAATTTTCTATCCGGGGATTTTCAGGGTCAATCCAGGCCCACACCTTTTCAAGCCCCTTGGAGCGCACTTCTCCATCGCTTGCCATTTCCTTTTCGGAGATTTTATAGAGCTTCCAAAGGTCGCCGGTAAGATAGCGGTCCATTTCGTCCAGAGGATATGTGTCAAAATATACTATCTCCCCCTCAGCGGGAACAAGATTATCCGTTCTGTGGGCGGGAGTGGAGGTTTCAACAGTTGTTTCCTTGTCCGCAGTTTCAATTACGATGCCCATGTTGATTTTATTTTCGCTGCAATAAATTCCCATGGGGCATTCCCAATCGGGGACATAGAAAGGCACATTGGCCTCCTGACCCTGAAGAATATTTTTGCCTATTTGGCTAAGAGATGCAGGCACAAAAATATCCGTATGGCTTCTGATGCCGGCAAAGGCATAGTCCCCCAGGCTTATGACGCCCTCGGGAATTGTCAGGCTGCAAAGGCTGCTCATTCCTGCAAAGGCGTAAGGGCCAATAGCCTTAACATCGGAGGGCACATCGTAATAATTGGCCTTATCGTAGCTGGGAGGGAAGCAAACAAGGGTCTTGGGAGCGCTTTTGCTGAACACAACGCCATCCTCGGAATACATATATTTATTGTCCTTATCCACATTTATGGCCTTGAGATTAAGGCAATTCATAAATGCTCCGCCCTTTATCCCCACAACTATCAGCCCTTCATATTCCGCGGGAATAGTTACCGTTTCCGCAGCTTCAAGGCAGGATGCAACCACATAGCCATCGCCATTCTCACTCAGGGCAAAACTGAGATTTTTATCAATCTCGGGCTTAATTTCGGGTTTGGGTTCGGGTTCGGGTGAAGGCTCTGCATCCTCGCCGGGAGTGCGATAGAGGAAGCAGACTATCTGGCCGCGGTTGCAGGCAGCGTTGGGGGCGAAAATACCCTCGCCCATGCCGGTGGTTATGCCGTTTTCAACAGCCCACAATACTGCATCAAAATAATATACGCCCTCTGCCACATCGCCGAAGGGATTGGTGGGGTCAGCGGGGGCAGGCTTGCCCATGGTGCGCCAAAGGAAGGTTACCACCTGAGCGCGGTTGCAGGGGGAATTGGGGCCAAATTCCGTCGGGGAAAGGCCGGTGGTAATTCCGTTTTCAACTGCCCACAAAACGGCCTCGTAGAAATAATCCCCTTCCTTAACATCGGTGAAGGGATTATTGCCGCCTTCGGGGGCAGGCTCGCCCTGACTGCGCCAGAGGAAGGTTACAACCTGTCCGCGGGT
>JAFYUG010000410.1 GCA_017558545.1 Oscillospiraceae bacterium
CGCACCACGGGGTGGATTTTAGCGCCAGACTTCATTTTATTCTTTGGTGGGCGACAGCCCACCTGCATCACGCAATTTTGCCTGACACTAAAATCCACACCCGTGGTGTCGAAGATTTCTAAGCGCATATGCTAAGACAGTGCAAGGCGGCGGCTTGCAGATGGGTCATCACCCTTCAAAAGACGCTAACGCAGCAATGTCAACGCAGATGTGCTTAGAAACGCACTTCGGTTTATATCCTTCAGGCTAAGGACATTTTCTTCGCTCCCGGAAAAATTATTCGTCAACGCTGAGGGTGCTCATAATAATGGGCTTGCCCTCTCTGTCAAGCAAGGGGGTCAGTCCTCCTGCATAGCCGGACTGCACGAAAAGATAGCATACGCCGGTCTGAGTGTCCTGCAAAACCAAGGCATTTCCAACGGCAAGGCCCAAATTTTCGCTGCTTATTTTTCTGAAGCGCTTATCTTCGTTTTTCTTCATAAGGCAAACACACCCCTATGTTAATTTTATTTACATTTTATCCCTAAAAGCTCATGGGGTCAAGGATTTTAGCGGCGGGAGAGAATGCTCTCGGCCACATCGAGGCTTTCCGCTCCCATAAGGCGCATTTCTTCCCCAACAACCTTTTCATGAACGTTGTAGCCTTCCTTAGCCAAAGCCTTGTAGTGGGCAAGGAGCAGAGAGAGGGTTTCCTCGCTATAACTTGAAAACTCGCCGCGGCTATAAGTTTCAACGCTTGTTACATAAAGAGCGTCGGCGCTGCTCTCTATGGGTCTGCCCGCTGCGGCAACATGGGGATAGCGCCGGGCAAAATCCTTGCACCAGGCGAGGGTGAGGGCGGTAAGCTCTTCAACGATGGCTTTTTTAGCTGCACCCACCTCGGGCAGCTTATGGGCAATGGCGGCGTAGGAGGCGGGGTCTGTGCTCTCCATCATGTAGGCATACTTGATGGTTACAAGGTTTTCGCCCTTGCTCTCGGCCTTTTCTATGTCACGAAGATAGCTCTCCAAACTTTCGTCATTCCATGCGGAAAACTGGGAAGAGCGCATGATATAAAACTGGTCGGGGCGCTGCTGGCAGGAGGCTGTGCCGCCTATATTCTGAGTTGCGGAAAACATCAGCCACTCTTTTTCAACTATTTTCTTAATAAGTTCCTTCATTTTTCCACCTCAAAAATCAAGAGTAAGTCCGCGGGAGCGAAGGGAGGCGTCTTTTATGCCCCTTATAAGCTCTCCGCAGTGGTCCATCAAAAAGTCGCTGCCGCTATTGGAAAGAGACTGCTTTTTCAAAATGGCTATTATAAGGCCGCTCATAGCCTCAATATCGGCTATGGCATCGGTGCCCGATTGGAACATAATGCGCTCTATATATTTTGCGGCCTCTGCCCCTCCCTCGGGAAGGGTGGCCAGGGCTCTGTGGCTCCATTTATAAAAGGGCATATAGCGGCCATTAAGCAGGAACATGGCGGACATGGCGTTTTCAGCAAAGCGCCCTTTTATCATCTCTGCCGTGGCCTTTTCTCCATGGCGCAGGCAGCGGAGATAGTTATATTGCCCCGTTTGAGCCGCCAAGGCGCAGCGCTTGGCCAGAAGCCACACTCGCACATCCTCGGGATAAAAGCCCAGCAAGGCTTCGCGAACAGCGGTGAATTCACCAGAATTATCAAGGAAAACCTCGCCGTTCACAGCGGCGGCAAGGCCGCTTGGGGAGGCGGAAAGCCATTCTTCGGCGCTTTCGGGGCAGCGGGGGCAGCCTATGAGAGAGGTGTAAAAGCCTTCCACAGAGCATAGGCCAACTCTCGGAGAGGAATTCAAAGCCCTTGCCTTCAAGCCCTTATAGCTTTGGGACAGAGAGGCCAAAATCTCTTTTATGCCATCGGCGTATTCCTCCATATATCTCTGAGGCAGCCAAAGGCAAAAGGCAGGTCCCCAATCATGGTCGCGGCTTATGAAATCATCATAGCCGAAGCAGTCGGAGCCTTCTCCCACAAGTCCGGCTGCAAGATAAGGCAGGGCTGCGGGAAGCTCTTTTCTAAGGCGGGGGAGGCATTCATCATAAAAATATCCCCTTGCAAGCTCTAAACCCTTCATGCTTCCTCCTTTCCGCCCAAACGGCGGTAGAGGGACATATAATTTTTATACATATCCTCGTCAACGCTGCGTATGAGCCTTGCGGCGCGGAGCATGCTTTCGGCCGCAGAGTCAATTTGGCCAAGGCCATAGTAGCCATAGCCCATATTGCCTGCGGTTACGGCGTGGACATAGAGATTTTCGGGAACGGCAGCGATAATCTCCTGAGCTTTCAAAAACTCGTCCATAGCCTTTTGGTATTCCCTCTTGTCCAAATATAGGAGACCAAGATTATTGCAGCTGCTGGCCAGCATATCCGCAGGAATATTGGGGAGAGACCAATAAATATCGCGGCAAAGGGCAAAAAGCTCCATACTCTTTTCCTTCTTGCCCCAAAGGCGGTAAAGCCCTGCCAAATTATTTATAGTGGTGGCATAGTTGCCGTCTTTTATATTTTCCTTTTCCAAGGCCTCGGCGGCGGTGAGAAAGGCCTTTTCTCCCTTTTCATGCCATCCGTTGCGGCGGCATACGCTGCCCAGTTCGTTATAGATGGCGGCCTTGCCTATGGCGTCCCCACGATACTGAGGGCAGACCTCCTCAAGATAGGCGCAAATGGCCTCATCGCTTTCTGTTTCGGACAAAAAATCCACCTTGGAGAGTATTTCTCTTGCATCCATATTTAGCCGCCTCCTTTTATAATAATTATACTTCCTGCGCCCTTCCTTGGCAAGAAAATCATTGTGCTTAAGTGAGCTTGGGCTGCTCGTCCCTGCGCACTTGCAGGGCTTACGGATTGCCACAGC
>JAFYUG010000411.1 GCA_017558545.1 Oscillospiraceae bacterium
ACCTTTATCCCCCTTTCCTTGCTTTGCAAGGCATCCCCCCCTTCCCAAGGGGGGCTTTAAATGTTTATTTCTTGCCCTTCTTCTTATTCACCAGCGCTGCGATTACGCCGATGATTACGGCCACGGCCCATGCAATCAGCAGCGTTGCCAGCACGGCCCTGGGCATGGTGATATAATTGCCCAGCAGCACTATAACGCAAAGGCTCACGGGTGCCAAAAGGAAAAGACGGATGAAATTATTGCTTCCTCCGGGAATAGTATGGTTTGTGCCGCTTCCGGAAGTGTCAAAGCCTTTATTACTCATAATTCATAGCCTCCTATTTTACTAAAATCATTATACCACCTTGCCCCGTAGCCTGTCCATAGACACTTGAATACATTAAATTATTGATAAATTGCCCTTTATTGCCCTTGCCTTTTGCTTATACCTACATTATAATATGTCCTAATCCCTTTAGAATCGAGGCAAAAACCATGAAAACTTACTTTGAAATGACTATAGATGAGCGCCGCGCCGAGCTGGACGTTATGATGGCTCGCTACGAAAGCGAGAAGAAAGCCGGCCACAAGCTGGATATGTCCCGCGGCAAGCCCGACCCCACCCAGCTGAACCTGAGCATGGATATGCTCCAGCAGAACCCCTATGACCTTATCTACACCCGCAAGGGCACCGACGTTCGCAACTATGGCGAGCTGGCAGGCGTTGATGAGGCCAAGGAGCTTTTCGCTGAGCTTTTGGGCGTTAAGATGGAAAATGTCATCATGGGCGGCCAGAGCAGCCTTGCCCTTATGTATGACATGATGATCAAGGCTCTTGTGCTGGGCGTTTACGGCGGCAGCAAGCCCTGGTCTCAGCAGGGCAAACTGAAGTTCCTCTGCCCCATCCCCGGTTATGACCGCCATTTCCGCATTTGTCAGGAATTCGGCATTGAGATGATCAATATCCCCATGACCGATGAAGGCCCCAACATGGACATGGTCCGCGAATATGTCGAAAACGATAGCTCCGTCAAGGGCATTTGGTGCGTTCCCAAGTACTCCAACCCTCAGGGCATCACCTATTCCCCCGCAACCGTTGAGGCGCTGGCCGCTTTGAAGCCTGCCGCCGACGATTTCCGCATTTTCTGGGATAATGCCTACTATGTCCACGGCTTCCGCGAGGAGGACGATTATCTCTTGAACATCTTCGAGGCCTGCGCAAAGTATGGCAGCGAGGATATGGTTTATGAGTTCATGTCCACTTCCAAGGTCACCTTCTCCGGCGCAGGCGTTGCCGTTTTCGTGGCCAGCAAGAACAATGTGGACTTCCTGCTTAAGCAGATGGGCGTTCAGACCATCGGCTATGATAAGATTAACCAGCTGCGCCATGTGAAGTATTTCAAGAACGTTGACGGCCTTCGCGCCCACATGAAAAAGCAGGCCGACTATCTCCGTCCCAAGTTCGATTGCGCCCTTGCCGCTCTGAAAAGCGGCCTTGCAGGCACAGGCGTTGGCAAGTGGACCAACCCCAACGGCGGCTACTTCATAAGCTACGAGGGCATGGACGGCACCGCCGCTCGCTGCGTTGAGCTTTGCGCCAAGGCCGGCGTTAAGTTCACCGAGGCAGGCGCAGCCTTCCCCTATGGCATCGACCCCCACGATAGAGAGGTGCGCATTGCTCCCTCCTATCCCACCACTCCCGAGCTCTACGCCAGTATGAATGTTTTCTGCATCTGCCAGAGAATCGCAACGCTGGAAAAGCTCATCGCGGAAGAGGCATAAATTAAATAATAGAAAACCGAGGCGGTTATCATTGAAACCGCCTCGGTTTTTTTCTATATAAATAGCCCCCTCTGACGAGGGGGCTGTCAGCGAAGCTGACTGGGGGAGAGAA
>JAFYUG010000412.1 GCA_017558545.1 Oscillospiraceae bacterium
TAAGCTCAATGGCGGCAACAACGGCATTGGCTGCCATGGCGGTGGTGCCAAGGGTGGAAACTGTGGACTGCACAGCCAGCTTGCCGAACTGGAACATGGCATTTTCTATGCCGGAGGGTATGCCTATGCAAAGCACCAGCCAAATCATGTGGAAGTTGGGACGGATGGCGGCATAAGGGCCTATGTCGAGGCTCTGTCCCGGGCGGCGAAGCATAATGAGCATGGTTATGGCGGCAAAGGCGTTGGAAATGAGGGTGGCGGTGGCCGCGCCCACAACGCCCATGTCCAGAACGAACATGAATGTGGCGTTGCCCACAATGTTTATGAGATTTGCAACCAGACTCACCTTCATGGGCAGACGGGTTTTGCCGCCGGCTCTGTAAATGGCGGAGGCTGCTCCGAATAGGGCGATGAAGGGATAGGAGAGTATGGTTATGCGGAAATATGCCGCGGCGCAGTCGAAAACATCCTTCTCAACTGTGCCGAAAATAAGGCGAAGTATGCCGAGGCGGAAGATATAGGCTATTGCGGCGGCAACGAGAGCAAGGGTGAAGGCGCTGAGGAGCACCTGACGGCCTGCGGTGTTGGCGTTTTTTATATCTCTGCGGCCTATGTACTGGGAGCAGACTATTGTGCCGCCTGTTGCAAGGGCGGTGAAAAGGAAGATGACCAGCTTGTTGATGGAGTCCACCAGGGCAACGCCGCTGACGGGAGCGGAGCCGAGGTTTGAAACCATCATGGTGTCCACTGTGCCTATGAGGGAGGTAAGCATCTGTTCAATTATGAGGGGGATAAGAAGCTTTTTCAGATCCTTGTTTGAAAACATCACAGGCGGCCATCTCCTTTCTTTCTTATTTTGGGCGGCTTATGTACTTAAATTATCTGCAAAATCAGCAGAACAACAACTCCGGGAATGCCGAAAACACCGGCAACGGCGGCGTTAAGCCATGTGAGGGGGATGCTGAGATCCACCCATGCGCCGAAGAAGTTGAAAACGAAGAGGAACACAAAGCCGAAAAGAGCATGAACAAAGAGCTTGAAAACAAGCTTCATGGGCTTTTTGAGGATTTTCAGCAGCAGACCTATGAGAGAAAAGCCCACTGCGAGGGCAAAGATTACTATTGCGATTGCCATTTTATTTTGTCACCATCCATTGATTTTATATTTCTGAGTGTGGCGCTGTAACGGGAGTGCAAAGCGCTGATTTCAAGGATGCAGGCTTCCAAAAGCTCCGGGTCCGTGCCTTGGTTAAAGGCACGGTAAGCGCCGTCCAGCCGCTTTTTCAAGCTGTCCAGCTCCTGCATGGCTGCGGAAAGCTTTTCCCTGAGAAGTCTTTTTTCCTTCATCCTTGACATATATTATACCTCCTGTGTCAAATGTTCAAAGTAATTTTTGCCTTAATAGGAAAAATTAATCCAAAACACAGGAAAAAGGTTTGGCGAGAATAAAATATTCTCACCAAACAGTGATACATTTTCTTCGAAAATGCATTGATTTTAACGTGCAGGGGGCCCTTTGCCCCCTACACACGCCCCCGCTA
>JAFYUG010000413.1 GCA_017558545.1 Oscillospiraceae bacterium
GCCTTGCAAAGCAAGGCAGGGGGGATAAAGCTAAAAAATAGCTTGTATTTAAGTTATGCGTAATCCTTACCCTTATCCCCCAGTCTGCTTCGCAGACAGCCCCCTTGGAAAGGGGGCCTTTAAATGCGGAATCTATAATTTTCCACACCTACCGTAGGGCGTGCTGCTTGCTGCCGCCGTTGCAGGGGTTACGGATTGCCACAGCGCCTACGGCGCTTCGCAATGACCTATATTTTCACTCTGTGCCAATGTAGGGGCGAACTGTGTTCGCCCGCGGACGAGCGATGCTCGCCCCTACGGTAGGTTTTTGATGCCTCATCTTACCTTGTGGAAAATTTTTAGTTTTTTCCGGGAAAATATTGAAAGTTTTCCACAATGGGGCTTCTTGCGGATAAATAATAACGGAGACCTTACTGCATTGCTGCGCCGGTCTCCGTTTTTATTATTCTACGTCATCGGATAATCCCTTACCTATTGCGTCAAGTATGCGCTTGGTGAAATTCAGGGCGTTTTTGGAAATGTTTTCTGCATTTTTGCTTATCTCATCGGCTTTTTCTTTGATTTCGCGGCATTTTTCCTGCTCTTCGGGGCTCATATCGTCAAAATCGAGCACAAAATGACCCTTCATGCCGCGGAAATCCTTATCAATATCAATATTTATGCGTCCGCCTGCGCTGGCGTCGCCTTCGATATTCTCGCAATAGATGTTGCCACCGGCGGTGACGTCGCCCATAACTGAGCCTTCTATATGCAAATTGAGGGTGCTGTTGATATTTCTTGCGTCGCCTTGAATGATGATGGGCTCATCGCGAAGCTGGGGCGAAAACTTTTCCACAAGAGTGTGTCCTTCAAAGACGGCAATATAAAGATTATCATCATTCTCCCAAGGCAAGGTGCATGGAGTTTCGGCCTTGGGAGCAAAGCCGAAGAGGGTGTTTATATCTGTGCCAAAAATCTCGGCTATGGTGGGGATTATGCTCAGGTCTGGGCAGCTGAGACCGTTTTCCCATTTGCTCACCGCCTGATAGCTTAGTCCAAGCTTATCGGCCAGAGCTTCCTGAGTGAGCCCGGCGGCGCGGCGCATATCGCAGATAGTTTTTCCTATATTAAATCCATTCATATATTTTCTCCTTTAGTCAAAGCAGCTTTGTTACTTTAATTTTATGGGAGAAGGGCGAAATTATCAATAACGGAATAGTTGAATGTGGAAAACTTCCGCGCTCAACCAATAGTTGAGAAGAAAAAACCGCTTGAGCAATCAAGCGGTTTTTTGGTTTTATTTAATTCTCTCGTACACCATGAAGCGGTAGCGAAGGCCATTTTCCTCTTTTTCCTCGCCGGGGTCGGTGACGCGCCATGCGCTGTCGGCGTCCAGATTGGGGAAAAATGCGTCGGAATCGGGCTTGGCCTCAAGCTTGGTGACATAGACCTTATCTATATAATCAAACATCTGATTATACACGCTCTCGCCGCCTATGCAGAGGCAGCGATCGGTTTTTGCGGCCTCGGCCACGGCTTCCTCGACACTATGCACAACTATTGCGCCTTCAATTTGTATATCCTGCTTGGTGATAACGATATTCAGGCGGTTTTTTAGGGGCTTACCGCCGGGGAAATCCGCCAGGGTCTTACGACCCACTATTACGGCTGCGCCCGCCGTAACGGTGCGAAAATGCTTTCTATCCTCGCTCACAACCACACTCTGGGTGCCGCAGCAGCCAATGCCCCAATCGGAATAAACGGCAACTATGGCTTCCATCATATGGCCACCGGAATGGTTGCGGTGAAGGGATGGTGCTCATAACCTTCCAGCTTAAAGCTGTCGCGGGTGAACTTATAGAAATCCTTCACCTCGGGGTCGAGGCTCATTTTGGGGGCAGGCAGAGGCTGATTTTTAATCATTTCCTCAATAATGGGCACATGGCGGTCATAGATATGGGCGTCGGCGATAACATGGACAAGCTCGCCTGCCTCAAGACCGGCAACCTGAGCCATCATCATGGTGAGCATGGCGTACTGGACAACGTTCCAGTTGTTGGCGGCCAGCATATCCTGGCTGCGCTGGTTGAGAATGGCGTTGAGGGTGTTGCCGCTGACGTTGAAGGTCATGGAGTAGGCGCAGGGGTAGAGAGCCATCTCGCTGAGGTCAGCAAAGTTATAGATATTGGTCATGATGCGGCGGGAGGCGGGGTTATTCTTCAGGTCGAAGATAACGCGGTCAACCTGATCCATGTCGCCTTCCTTGTAGTGGTGCTTCACGCCCAGCTGGTAGCCGTAGGCCTTGCCTATGCTGCCATTTTCGTCGGCCCATTCGTCCCAAATGCTGCCGCGAAGATCATTGATGTTGTTGCTTTTCTTCTGCCAAATCCAAAGGAGCTCATCAAGGCTGGTTTTCCAGTAGGTGCGGCGGATAGTGAGGATGGGGAATTCCTCTTTCAGGTTATAGCGGTTGACAATGCCGAATTTTTTGACGGTGTGGGCGGGAGTGCCGTCCTCCCAACGGGGGCGAACGTCCAAATCGGTGTCCCAAACGCCGTTTTCAAGTATGTCTTTGCAGTTTTGGATGAATATTTCGTCAGCGCGGCTCATATTTCATGCCTCCATGTTTGTAGTCGTATCCTGTACATTATAGCATAATTTTTGGCTATGTAAATAGAACAAATGCGATAGTAAGGGGTTACGGATTGCCACGAGCGCCTACGGCTCCTCGCAATGACAAGCTAAGATTAAGATTACGCGTTTAAAGGCTCCCTTGTGTAAAGGGAGCTGGCATTTGCGTTAGCAAATGACTGAGGGATTGCAAAAGAGATACACTCCACTCGCTTCGCTCGGTCGGTATGACATAGCGGCAGGGAATCGTTTCATTGTAGGGAACGGTCTTGACCGTTCCGAAAAAACTTACTTATTGCTTTGTTTTGGATTCTCGAAGAGTTACGCGCCATTTCTTTTTGCTTGTGCAAGCTAAAAAGCTCTCATCACTTGATGAGAGCTTTTTATTAGTATATTAGTTTTCAGGTTCGCCCAGTTTGGAGAGCACTTCTTTAAAATAATCGGGCAGCTCGCTGCTGAGGCGCACTTCCTCTTCCGTGCGGGGATGGATAAATCTCAGCTCACGGGCGTGGAGGCACTGGCCTTCCAGACCCTTTTCGGCTCTTTTCCGTCCGTAGACCATATCCCCCACAAGGGGATGGCCGATTTTCTCCATGTGCACTCTGATCTGATGGGTGCGGCCGGTTTCCAGACGGCAGCGGATATGGGTATAGCCACGGTAGCGGTTTATGACCTCGTAGTGGGTGACGGCCTCGCGTCCGCCCTTGGGAACTATGGCCATGCGCTTTCTATCTACGGGATGGCGGCCTATGGGGGCATCCACCGTGCCGAAATCATCCTTCACCCGGCCATACACCACGGCCTCATACACGCGGTAAAGGCTATGGTCGCTGAGCTGGTCGGAGAGGAAGCGGTGGGCATAGTCATTTTTAGCCACGATGAGCAATCCCGAGGTATCCATATCAATTCTATGGACAATGCCCGGGCGCTTTTCACCGCCTATGCCGCTGAGACTATCGCCGCAATGGTGCAGCAGGGCGTTCACCAGCGTACCGTCGGGATGGCCGGGGGCTGGATGGACAACCATTCCGCGTTTCTTGTTGATAACTATCACGTCATCATCCTCAAAAACCACGGAAATGGGTATATCCTGCGGAACAATTTCCACATTTTCAGGCTCGGGGAGGCTTAGTTCAACATTATCCCCCACATTGGCCTTGTAATTTTTCTTAATGGAAGCGCCGTTTACCTGCACAGCACCCTCTTCAATAAGGCGCTGGGCGGCGCTGCGGCTTAAATCCGCCACATTACGCGCAAGGAGAGCGTCAATGCGCTCTCCTGCGGTGTCAGCGGTGAAGCTGATTATATTAATCATAGATCGCGGAACTCGGCCATGATGGAGTCCAGATCAAAGTCGAAATCATCCTCAACCTTGACGGTCTGAACCTTGGGAGCTGCGGGGGCTACGGGTGCGGCCTTGACTTCTTCGACTACGGGCGCAGCCTTGGGAGCGGCAATAACCTCCTCGCTTACGGCAGGGTAGCTTACGGCGGGGCGTGCGGGAGCAGCCTTGGGAGCTGCGGGAGCAGGAGCGGCCTTGGGAGCAGCCTTGGGGGGCTCGGGCTTCACATAGTTGGCCACGGGCACTTCGCTATCGCTCTTGGTGGCATTGGCGGCCTTGATTTCCTCGGCGCGGCGTTCCCACTCGGCAAAGGGGTCAACGGGGTCAACGGTGACGGTTTCAGCTTTGTGCTCTCGCTTGGGGAACTCGGGGATGGGAGTCTTCTTGCTCTTGGGCAGGATAGAGCCAAGCTTGGAAGCTACGCCTGCCTCGGACTTGGAAGCGGGCTTTGCGGCCGCGGCCTTGGGATCGGGCTTCTCCAGCAGGGTGAAGAGCACGAACAAAATAGCGCCGACGGTGATATAAATATCGGCGATGTTGAAAACGGGGAAGTTGATGAACTCGAACTCAATCATATCAACAACATAGCCGCAGATAACGCGGTCGATGCAGTTGCCAACGGCGCCGGCCATGACGATAACGGCCATCCAGCGGGAGCCGGGGGCGGTGATGATATCAGTTACCAGCACATAGACGATGAGAGCCACGAACACCAGAGTGAGCAGAACGAAGAACCATCTTGCGCCTTCCAGAATGGAGAAGGCGGCGCCGGTGTTATGGATGTTGGTGAGGCGGATGAGGCCGGGGATGAAGGCCTTCTCGCCGGTGTTGAGAACGATGTTTGCGGTGGCCCAGTATTTAACGGCCTGGTCGATGATGAGGGCTATGACAGCTACGATTGCGTACAGCATAGTATTTTCCTCCTTGTTGATTTAGCGTTTGTGGCTCCCTCTGATGAGGGAGCTGTCGCGAAGCGACTGAGGGAGAGAACTGCAAAATTTACGCCGGCAAACACAAAGGTTTTTCTCTCCCTCCGACTTCGCCTTCGGCGAAGCCACCTCCCTCGTCAGAGGGAGGCATGACCTGCGCAAAATTAACATTGTGTGCTAAGGGGGGAGCCTTTAAGTTGTAATTACTCCTCGATTTTTGCGACAACGGCGGCGCAGCGCTTACACAGGCCGTCTTCGTTGGCTTCCTCGGAGTGGGTCCAGCAGCGGGGGCACTTGGTGCCGGGAGCTTCGGCGGCGGCAACGGCGATGCCGGGGAAGTTTACGCCGGCAACTGCAGAATCTGCCTGCTCGAAGCTTACCTTGCTGACGATGAAGAGCTCGGCAAGGTTGAATGCCTTCAGCATCTCCAGAGCGGCTTCGCCCTCGGCGTTAACGGCGGAGAGGCTGACCTTGGCTTCAAGACTCTTACCGATGAGCTTGTTGGAGCGGGCTGCTTCCAGAACGGCGTTAACATCGCTGCGCAGAGCAATGATGTTATCCCACTTTGCCATTTCCTCGGCGGGAAGCTCATAGGCGGTGAAGGCCTTGTTCATCTCGTTGAAGATAACGTTGCGGGCATCGTCGCTATCGGCGTGGGGCATAGCCTGCCAAATTTCGTCGCAGGTGAAGGCGAGGATGGGAGCCATAATCTTGGTGATGGTGTCCAGAACCAGATACATGGCGGTCTGGGCGCTGCGGCGGGCAAGGCCGTTGCGCTCATCGCAATAAAGTCTATCCTTGATGATGTCAAGGTAGAAGTTACTCATTTCAACAACGCAGAAATCGTTGATGGCGTGGGTGACGGCGTTGAACTCATAGCCAACATAGGCCTTTTCGCACCTCTCGATGAGCTCGCCCAGCTTGGTCATTGCCCACTTATCCAGAGGCAGCATCTCTTCGGCGGATACCAGATTGTTGGCATCGAAGCCGTCAAGGTTGCCGAGGCAGTAACGGGCGGTGTTGCGGAACTTGAGGTAGTTCTGGCTCAGCTGCTTGAAGATGGGATCGGAGCAGCGCATATCTGCGTGGTAATCGGCGCTGGCAGCCCAAAGACGGAGGAGGTCTGCGCCGTACTTGTTGATGATTTCAGCGGGATCCATGCCGTTGCCAAGGCTCTTATGCATGGCGCGGCCCTGACCGTCAACGGTCCAGCCGTGGGTCAGGCAGTGCTTGAAGGGAGCGCCCTTGCCCAGTGCGCCAACGGCGGTGAGCATGGAGCTCTGGAACCAGCCGCGATACTGGTCGAGACCCTCAATGTAAACGGTGGCAGGCCAGAAGCCCTGATCGCGCTGCATGGAGGCATAGTGGGAAGAGCCGGAGTCAAACCAACCGTCAAGGGTGTTCTCTTCCTTGGTAAAGCCGTGGTTGCAGCCGCAGTGGGGGCAGGCGAAGCCTTCGGGAAGGATTTCGTCAGCTTCCTTCAGGAACCATGCGTTGGAGCCTTCCTTGCCGAAAAGCTCGCTGACGGCGGTGATGGACTCATCGTTGCAGATGGGCTTGCCGCAGTCGGGGCAGTAGAATACGGGAATGGGCAGACCCCACTTGCGCTGACGGGAGATGCACCAGTCGCTGCGCTCGCGGATCATGCTCTTCATGCGGTCAATACCCCAGGCGGGGAACCATTCAACCTCGTCGCAGGCTTCGCAGGCGGCATCCTTGAATGCGTCAACGGAGCAGAACCACTGGGGAGTGGCGCGGAAGATGATGGGGCCTTTGCAGCGCCAGCAGTGGGGGTAGCTATGGACTATGTCCTCGCTGGCCAGCAGAGCGCCGCTCTCGCGCATATCGGCGAGAATGATGGGGTTACTCTCTTCGGTCTTGAGACCTGCATACTTGCCTGCATAGTCGGTGTGGCGGCCGCGGTCATCAACGGGAACAACCATGTCCATGCCATACTTGCGGCAGGTCTGATAGTCGTCTGCGCCAAAGCCGGGTGCGGTGTGGACGCAGCCGGTACCGCTCTCGGTGGTGACATAGTCAGCGTTGAGAAGGCGGCTGGTCTTAGGCAGGAAGGGATGGTCGGCAATCATATTCTCGAAGAATACGCCGGGATGGGTCTCGATAACTTCGTAGCCCTCGATGCCTGCAACATTCATGACCTTCTCAACAAGAGCTTCGGCCATGATGTACATCTCGCCATTGGGTGCCTTTACGATGGCGTAGCTTACATCGGGATGCATGGAGATACCAAGGTTGCCGGGGAGGGTCCAGATGGTGGTGGTCCAAATGACGAAGAAGAGCTTGCTATGGTCAAGGTGAGAAAGCTTGCCCAGATCGTCATTCATGGCGAACTTCACGTAAACGGTGGTGCAGGGGTCGTCTTTATACTCGATTTCAGCCTCGGCAAGGGCGGTTTCGTCCTTGGGGCACCAGTAAACGGGCTTGAGACCCTTGTAGATATAGCCCTTCTTATACATCTCGCCGAAAATCTTAACTTCTTCGGCCTCGAAGGAGGGGCTCATGGTGGTGTAGGGATGCTCCCAATCGCCGATAACACCCATGCGCTGGAACTGTACGGACTGAATGTCAACATACTTCTGAGCATAGTTGTGGCAGGCGGTGCGGAAGTCGGCCACGTTCATGGCCTTGTGGTTGAGCTTCTGCTCCTTGATGATGGCGCTCTCGATGGGCATGCCGTGGTTATCCCAGCCGGGGATATAGGGGGTGTAGTAACCGCGCATGGCGTAGGAGCGGGTGATGAAGTCCTTCAGAGACTTGTTGAGAGCGTGGCCCATGTGGAGGTTGCCGTTGCTGAAGGGAGGGCCGTCATGGAGGGAGAAGAGGGGCTTGCCCTCGTTCTTCTTCAAAAGCTCATTGTAGATATCGTCTTTCTGCCAGCGAGAGAGCATCTCAGGCTCGCGCTTGGGCAGACCTGCACGCATGGGAAAATCGGTCTGGGGCAGGTTCAGAGTTGCGTTAAAATCTTTGGACATTTCTAATTTCTCCCGGTATATGTGAATAAATTTATATGCGTTTTTGGGTGAAAAGGGGGCTTGTTAA